>NZ_JAZHOH010000004.1 GCF_040419245.1 Ewingella sp. CoE-038-23
TAAATTATGCCTGCTAATCTTAGCAGGCATAATGTTAAGCAGAATCTAGGGGCGTAGCTCAGTTGGTAGAGCACCGGTCTCCAAAACCGGGTGTCGCGAGTTCGAGTCTCTCCGCCCCTGCCATATAAAGGCCCTTTGCGAAAGCGAAGGGCTTTTTTTTATGCTTTAAACAAACCTGCTAAACCTGCCAATATCTCCTCGCACTCACTTCTTATTTTGCTCACAAAATAGCCACAACCCGAATGTGAGACAGGCTTTTTCATCATTTATCTTTTAGTTTATGACGTAGTTTCAACCAATCTTTGGATGGAAAACCCTCAAATATGGTGAGTGTCTGGATCCCCAGAGTGGGATATTCGATCAATTTTGAAGGGATGAAAGAGTAGCGAAGTTAAGGAATTAAAGGCGCTTTAATGCTTTCAATGGCGCCAATGATGCCGAATAAAGTTATTGAAATTGATGCACTGAACGTTTACGGGAAAGCTTAAAGGTGCTGTGCTAAATCATCACAGGTGGGTCATTAAAGGCGTTTTGAGCAATTGACGAATCAACACCTGCTGATCGCTGCTTTGTAGCCACACGGCATACAGAGGCCGAATAACAGGAGGGATCTCATGGTAAGGCGACAATTGTGGGTACTCTTTTGCCCAATGTGTCGGCAGATAAGCACAGCCTCCGGTAGTCTCTAACAACTGGCGCGTCAGGTGTGCTGACGTGGTGGTTAGGACAGGTTCCTGCTCATTGGTCTGCATTTTGCTTTCTTGTTGCGTGAAATCTGCACCCCATTCCAAACGCACGTACGGCGCATGTTCGGTCTTGTCATGCTTGGCTGAAGCGAAAAGACGTAACGAGAAATTACCTAGCAGCTGGCTGGAAAGCTCATCCATCTTGGGTGGTTCTGTGGTGATGAGGAGATCTAACTGTCTTTCATGCAGCTGCTTAACCAGAGAGTGCCGCAGTGCCACGCGTGCTTCGAGGCGCAATGCTTCACGCTGGGTGTAAAGAGATTGCAACCAAGGTGTTAGATAGGCTTCCCAGAGCGAAGCCGTAGCCCCGATAGACAATTCTGTGTGCTGTAGAGAGCGTACAACCTCTTTTTTAGCCATTTGCCAGGTGGACATGAGGTTTTCAGCATACGGAAGTAAACGCTCGCCAGCGGGCGTTAAGCGAATGTTATTGCGATGGCGTGTGAATAAATTTGCCCCAAGCTGGGTCTCCAGTTGGCGGATGCGAAAACTGACTGCTGATTGCGTCAAATAGAGGGATTCAGCGGCTCTACCAAAGTGGCGCGTTCTACTCACCTCCAAAAAGGTTTTCAGTAATTCCGTATCCAAAACTATCTCCAATATTTTTTGTCGTTAAGATTTAAATGTTTTGTTTTACACATTGTCAAGCCTATCTAATACTCCGCGCCATAACAGCACGACCATGAGAGAATTAGGAGCGTGTCAGATGGCGGAAAGCTTCATCACGACAAATCGTTTTTTTGACAATAAACACTACCCTCGCGGGTTCTCCCGGCATGGCGATTTCACCATTAAAGAAGCGCAAATGCTAGAACGTTACGGCTTTGCTTTCAATGAGCTGGACTTGGGAAAACGCGAACCTGCAACCGAGGAAGAAAAGCTCTTTCTTGAGGTCTGCCGCGGCAGCCGTGATCCGGCAACCGAAGCGGAAAAAGTGTGGAATAAATACATTACTCGCACACGTCGCCCGAAGAAATTCCACACGTTGTCTGGCGGTAAGCCGCAAGCTGACGCCGTGGAAGATTACACGGAAAGCGATGATTAATGAAACGGGGCTTTGCCCCGTTTTTTTATGCCAGGCTTTTGTGTAACTTCAGCAGCAATCTATCCATACATCTGTAGCTTAGCGCTTCAGAGATATGGGCTTTCTCAATCATAGCCTGATTATTGAGATCGGCTATTGTTCTCGCCACTTTAAGAATGCGATGCCATGCCCGAACCGATAATCCTAGCTTGTGCAGCACCCCTTCCAGAAATTCAGCATCTTCCTTTTTAAGCTCACAAAATTTTTCTACTTCACTGCTATTCATGTGCGCATTGATTTTCCCTGCTCGGGCCAACTGGCGCTCACGGGCATCGATCACTCGCTCACGCACCTGTGCGCTGCTCTCTTTGGCGCGAGAGCCTAACCTTTGGCTTTGCAAACTCAGAACGCCCGGTGGCAGTAGCGGCACTTCAATCGATAAATCAAAACGGTCGAGAAAGGGGCCTGAAAGCCTGCTGAGATAACGAAGTACCTGTTGGGGGGGAGTACGGTTATGTACCCCTTGGTAATGACCTGTAGGGCTAGGATTCATGGCGGCAATGAGCTGCGCTCTGGCGGGATAACGCACCTTAGCGCGGGCGCGGGAGATGGTGATCTCGCCTGACTCCATGGGCTGTCGCAGCGCATCAAGCACTTTGCGTTCGAATTCCGGCAGTTCATCAAGAAACAGAACACCATTGTGTGCCAACGAAATCTCGCCAGGGCGGGGCAAAGAGCCTCCGCCGACCAAAGCACTCATGGAGGTACTGTGGTGGGGAGCGCGGAAAGGGCGGCTGCGTGAGAAATTCCCATTCTCTTCTGGGTTGTAGACCAGACTGGCTATTGCCGCTGTCTCCAAGGTTTCTTGATTGCTTAAGGGGGGAAGCAGCGCCGGCAGGCGGCTTGCCAGCATGGTTTTCCCAGTACCCGGCGGGCCAATCAGCAACAGGTTATGGCCACCGGCGGCGGCCACTTCTAAGGCCCGCTTGGATTGCTCCTGCCCAATGATGTCAGCAAGGTCGGGCTGATTCGCATAGATATCAGGGGGGTCGACGCGCTCGACGTTGCACAAATCCGCTTCCCCCTGTAAGAACGCGCAGACCTGCAGAAGATGATCGGCGACTTTGGCGACGCCCGTCTCCAGCAGAGACATCTCTTGGCGATTATCTTGGGGGAGGATTAACCGTCGGCCCTCTTTTTGAGCTTCCAAGGCAGCAGGAATAGCGCCATTTACGCCGCGTAACGCTCCTGAAAGGCCTAACTCCCCCACGAACTCATACTCATTCAACTTATCCCCTGAAAGCTGCTCAGAAGCGACGAGAATGGCTAGCGCGATGGATAAGTCATACCGGCCACCCTCCTTAGGCAAATCGGCGGGAGCCAGATTGACGGTGATGCGCTTGGCAGGAAAGGTAAACCCGCAGTTGATAATGGCGCTGCGAACTCGATCCCGCGCTTCTTTCACCGTCGTTTCTGGCAGCCCAACGAGCGTCAGGGCGGGTAGACCATTGCTGATATGAACCTCAACCGAAACGCCCGGAGCCTGCACGCCAAGCGAGGCTCGGGTGTGAACAACTGCTAATGCCATCAGCATCTCCCTGCGTCAAAGCCATGTGAAGGACGCAGTATGTCGCAATCGACTGGCGAAGAATTAGGCGATGACTGACTCTCCAGCACAGCTCGAAAACATAATTTTCAGGGGTGAACTTGCAGGGGGAGAGTGCGAGGAGGATCGCAAATTGAGCAATAGCTGTTAACACTTTGCGCTATCTGGAAACAAATTAGCAAACTAATAATCTTGCTGGTTTTTGAATCAGAGTGTTTAATTTAATTGGATATTAACAATAAATAAACATTTCGTTTTCTTGTTTAACACTGCTTCAGCCTCATTGATTTGTTCCGGATACAGCAATGAGCGCCCCCTACACTTTTCCGGGATAGGAAACACACCATGTTCGGTTGGACCTCCAGACAGCGTAATGTCGCTATTGCCAGTTTTTTAAGTTGGACGCTCGACGCGTTCGATTTCTTCATTCTCGTCTTCTTACTCAGCGACATTGCTACGGCTTTTAGCGTGGATATCAAAGAGGTGACTCTTGCCATCTTGCTGACCCTCGCAGTGAGGCCGATAGGGGCATTGCTGTTCGGACGCGCGGCAGAGAAGTATGGTCGTAAGCCGATATTGATGATCAATATTGCCTTCTTCTCAGTCTTTGAACTCTGCACAGCGGCGGCGCCTTCGCTAACCGTTTTCTTAGTATTAAGAGTGATTTATGGCGTGGCGATGGGCGGTGTTTGGGGCGTGGCCTCTTCGCTGGCAATGGAAACCATCCCGGATCGCTCTCGCGGATTTATGTCGGGCGTCTTCCAGGCGGGCTATCCCTTTGGTTATCTGCTGGCCGCGGTAGTTTACGGGTTGTTCTCGAACGTGGTCGGCTGGAGAGGCATGTTCGTGATCGGCGCGGTGCCGATTTTCCTGCTGCCCTTCATCTGGTTTAAAGTTCAGGAATCGCCGGTATGGCTTGCCGCCAGAGAGCGCAAAGAGAGCACGGCTTTGCTGCCAGTGCTTAAATCTCACTGGAAGTTGTGCGTTTATCTGGTGGTGCTGATGGCCGCTTTCAACTTCTTCAGCCACGGAACTCAGGATCTCTATCCGTCCTTCCTGAAAATTCAGCACGGATTTGATGCCCACACGGTCAGCCTGATTGCGATTGGCTACACCATCGCTTCTATCATCGGCGGCATTTTCTTTGGTTCACTTTCCGAAAAAATTGGCCGAAAAAAAGCCATTATTATCGCGGCCTTACTGTCACTTCCGGTAATCCCGTTATGGGCATTCTCCAGTGGCGTATGGACCATCGGTTTGGGCGCATTCTTGATGCAGTTGATGGTGCAGGGCGCGTGGGGCGTGGTGCCGAGTTACCTTACCGAACTGGTGCCAGCTAACACCCGCGCGGTCTTGCCCGGCTTTGTTTACCAACTGGGTAATCTGCTGGCGTCAGTCAACGCCACCTTGCAGGCCTACATTGCGGAAAGCAACGACCATAATTATGGTTTAGCGATGGCCGTTGTGGCCGGAACCGTGGCCATCGTCATTGCCGTGTTGGTTTCCTTCGGACGTGATACGCGCGGAAAAGTGCTCTCTGGTGAAATAAAATCATCTGGGGCGAAAGTTCATACGAATGCCTGATTTGATTAACTATTTTTGAGTTAATGGTAAGCAGGCTAAAGGTAATAACCTAAGAAAAGTGTTGTCATATCACAACTGACTGTGATAACTCTGTAGGCAATCATTCGTAAGAAGAATTTAAGAAACCAAAAATGAAAGCCCTTCTCCTAGTAGTTAGCCTAGTCGTGATTAGCGTGGTGGTGATTATTATCCCACCGTGCGGGGCTGCACTTGGACGAAGAAAGGCTTATTAAACAAGCCTGAACCTGAAAAGAACCCCGCACCGAAAGGTCCGGGGTTTTTTTTTGGTCAGAGCAAAATTGAGGCGAGAATAGAAAATGAGCAACAGCATAAAATTCTGCGCAGAACCCAAAAAGGCAGGAGAATAACGATGACCGGAGCACAGTGGGTAGTACAAGCATTGCGCGCACAGGGGGTCGATATGGTTTTCGGCTACCCAGGCGGAGCAATTATGCCGGTATACGATGCATTGTATGACGGTGGCGTCGAACACCTACTGTGCCGACACGAGCAGGGCGCCGCCATGGCCGCCATTGGCTACGCGCGTTCAACCGGGAAAGTCGGCGTGTGTATCGCCACTTCCGGGCCTGGCGCAACGAATTTAATCACCGGTCTGGCTGACGCGTTGATGGATTCCGTTCCTCTGGTGGCGATCACCGGCCAGGTTAGCTCGGCGTTTATCGGTACTGATGCTTTTCAGGAAATCGATGTTTTAGGCTTGTCTCTCGCCTGCACCAAACACAGCTTTTTAGTTGAGTCGCTGGACGCTCTGCCGGAAATCATGGCTGACGCGTTTGCTATCGCAACCAGTGGCCGTCCAGGGCCTGTACTGATTGATATTCCTAAAGATATCCAGCTGGCGATGGGCGAATTGCCGCCGCACTTGATACCGGTTGAAGAGCAGTTTGCGCATCCAATCGCCGAACTGCAACAGGCCTACGATATGATTGCCGCCGCGCAAAAACCGATGATGTACGTTGGCGGCGGCGTGGGCATCGCTCAGGCGGTTCCGGCGCTGCGTGATTTCATCGCCACCACCGGCATTCCTGCGGTTGCCACCCTTAAAGGCCTGGGCGCGCCAGATGCTAACGACCCGTGCTATCTGGGCATGTTAGGTATGCATGGCACCAAAGCCGCCAATCTTGCCGTACAAGAATGCGACTTGCTGATCGCCGTCGGCGCCCGTTTCGACGACCGCGTTACCGGCAAATTAAACACCTTCGCGCCACACGCCGCCGTTATCCATATGGATATCGACCCTGCCGAGATGAACAAATTGCGTCAGGCCCACGTGGCATTGCAGGGCGATTTGAAAACCTTGCTGCCCGCCTTGAAGCAGCCGCTGTCTATCCACAGCTGGCGCGATCGCGTGATGACGCTAAAAGTGCAGGGCGAGCCTCGCTACGACCATCCGGGCGATGCCATCTTTGCGCCGCTGTTGCTCAAGCAGATCTCCGAGCGCAAATCGGCGGAAACCGTCGTCACCACCGACGTCGGTCAGCATCAAATGTGGACGGCGCAGCACATGCAGTTCAGCCGCCCGGAAAACTTCATCACTTCCAGTGGCTTGGGCACCATGGGCTTCGGTATCCCCGCGGCGGTTGGCGCGCAGGTTGCTCGCCCGAACGACATGGTTATCTGCGTTTCTGGCGACGGCTCATTCATGATGAACGTTCAGGAGCTGGGCACCATCAAGCGAAAACAGTTGCCGTTAAAGATCCTGCTGTTGGATAACCAGCGTTTAGGCATGGTTCGACAGTGGCAGGAGCTGTTCTTTGATGGACGTTATAGCGAAACCAACCTCTCTGATAACCCCGATTTTGTCACGCTGGCCAGCGCGTTTGATATCCCAGGCCAACGTATCAGCCGTAAAGATCAAGTCGACGCCGCCCTGGACGCTTTCTTCAACAGTGAAGGTCCTTATTTGCTTCAGGTTTCCATCGACGAAAGCCAGAACGTCTGGCCACTGGTGCCGCCAGGCGCAGGCAACGAACATATGTTGGAGAAAATGTCATGATGCAGCATAACGTCTCAATTCAAGCTCGCTTCCGCCCTGAAATGTTAGAACGGGTTTTACGCGTTGTTCGCCACCGTGGTTTTCAGGTGTGCGCGATGAATATGACCCCTATGATAAATGCGGAAAACATAAATATTGAATTGACCGTTGCCAGCCAGCGGTCTGTAGATTTACTGTCTTCACAGTTACGCAAATTGATGGATGTCGCCTGCGTCGAGATCCAACAGCACACATCACAACAAATACGCGCCAACGCGTAAGTTAAGGAAAGAGAGAATGACGAAGAAAGCTGATTTCATTTGGTTCAATGGCGAGATGGTTCCTTGGGCGGAAGCGAAAGTACACGTAATGTCACACGCACTGCATTACGGCACCTCCGTCTTTGAGGGCGTTCGTTGCTACGACTCCCACAAAGGCCCAGTGGTGTTCCGTCACCGTGAACACATGCAGCGCCTGCGTGACTCAGCCAAGATCTACCGTATGCCAGTCAGCCAAAGCGTTGATGAGCTGATGGAAGCCTGTCGCGAAACCCTGCGTACCAACAAACTGGTGAGCGCATACATCCGTCCGCTGGTGTTCATCGGCGACGTCGGCATGGGTGTAAACCCGCCAGATGGTTACAAAACTGATGTGATCATCGCTGCGTTCCCTTGGGGCGCCTATCTGGGTGAAGAAGCCCTGGAGCAAGGTATCGATGCGATGGTTTCTTCATGGAACCGCGTAGCAGCTAACACCATCCCAACTGCCGCGAAAGCGGGCGGTAACTATCTTTCTTCCCTGCTGGTGGGTAGCGAAGCTCGCCGCCACGGCTATCAGGAAGGCATCGCGCTGGATGTTCACGGTTATGTTTCCGAAGGCGCGGGCGAAAACCTGTTTGAAGTTAAAGACGGCATTATCTTCACGCCGCCATTCACCTCTTCTGCACTGCCGGGCATCACCCGTGACGCCATCATCAAACTGGCGAAAGACATGGGTCTGGAAGTGCGTGAGCAAGTGCTGTCTCGCGAATCACTGTATCTGGCTGACGAAGTCTTTATGTCCGGCACCGCGGCTGAAATCACCCCAGTTCGCAGCGTTGACGGTATCCAGGTGGGTATCGGCAAACGTGGTCCAGTGACTAAAAAAATCCAGGATGCATTCTTCGGCCTGTTCACCGGCAAAACCGAAGACAAATGGGGCTGGTTGGATCCAATCAACCCACAATAATTTTACCCGCAATTGCGTTGCCACACTGATGCAACTCGAAGGATTTAGGGTAAATAAGAAATACGGCAGGTGGCGAACACGTCACCTGCACATTGACTTGATTTGGAGTGAATAGAGCATGCCTAAGTACCGTTCCGCTACCACCACTCACGGCCGTAACATGGCTGGCGCCCGCGCTTTATGGCGTGCCACCGGCATGACCGATGACGATTTCGGTAAGCCAATTATTGCCGTTGTAAACTCCTTTACCCAGTTCGTACCGGGCCACGTGCACCTGCGCGACTTGGGTAAACTGGTTGCCGAACAAATCGAAGCCTCCGGCGGTGTTGCTAAAGAGTTCAACACTATCGCCGTTGATGACGGTATTGCCATGGGTCATGGCGGCATGCTGTATTCACTGCCTTCGCGCGAGTTGATTGCCGACTCGGTGGAATACATGGTTAACGCGCACTGCGCCGACGCCATGGTGTGTATTTCCAACTGCGACAAAATCACCCCGGGAATGCTAATGGCGTCTCTGCGCCTTAACATTCCGGTTATCTTTGTTTCCGGCGGCCCGATGGAAGCCGGTAAAACCAAGCTTTCCGACAAAATCATCAAGCTCGACTTGGTTGACGCCATGATTCAGGGCGCGAACCCGAACGTCAGCGATGCCGACAGTGAGCAAATCGAACGTTCAGCCTGTCCGACCTGCGGCTCTTGTTCCGGCATGTTCACCGCCAACTCCATGAACTGTCTGACTGAAGCTCTGGGCCTGTCCCAGCCGGGTAACGGTTCACTGTTGGCGACCCACGCTGATCGTAAAGAGCTGTTCCTGACCGCCGGTCAACGCATTGTTGAACTGACCAAACGTTATTACGAAAAAGACGATGAGACAGCCTTGCCGCGCAGCATTGCCAGCAAAGCCGCCTTCGAAAACGCCATGACGCTGGATATCGCGATGGGTGGCTCGACTAACACCGTTCTGCACCTGTTGGCTGCGGCGCAGGAAGGCGAGATTGAGTTCGACATGACCGACATCGATCGCCTGTCCCGCAAAGTCCCGCATCTTTGCAAAGTGGCACCAAGCACCCAGAAATACCATATGGAAGACGTTCACCGCGCGGGCGGCGTGTTGGCTATTCTTGGCGAACTGGACCGCGCAGGCCTGCTGCATCGCGATGTGAAAAACATCCTCGGCCTGACGCTGCCGGAGACCTTGGATAAGTACGACATCATGCTGACCAAAGACGAAGCGGTGAAAAAAATGTTCCGCGCAGGACCGGCGGGCATTCGCACCACGCAAGCGTTCTCGCAGGATTGCCGCTGGGACACGCTGGATGATGACCGCGCGGAAGGCTGTATCCGTTCTCTGGAACACGCGTTCAGCAAAGACGGCGGACTGGCCGTGCTGTACGGCAACTTGGCCGAGGCGGGCAGTATCGTTAAGACGGCGGGCGTGGATAAATCCAACCTGACCTTCCGTGGTCCGGCAAAAGTGTATGAAAGCCAGGACACGGCGGTTGAAGCGATTCTCGGCGGCAAAGTGGTGTCTGGCGACGTGGTGGTGATTCGCTACGAAGGGCCGAAAGGCGGGCCGGGCATGCAAGAGATGCTTTACCCAACCACTTATCTGAAATCGATGGGTCTGGGTAAAGAGTGTGCGCTGATCACCGACGGTCGCTTCTCCGGGGGTACTTCAGGTCTGTCCATCGGCCACGTTTCTCCGGAAGCGGGCAGCGGCGGTCTGATTGCGCTGGTTAAAGATGGCGACATGATTGATATCGACATTCCAAACCGCAGCATGGTGCTGGATGTTCCAGCCGCCGAACTGGCTGCGCGCCATGAAGCTGAATTGGCCCGTGGCGATCAGGCGTGGACTCCACACGGCCGTGAGCGCGTGGTCTCCTTCGCGCTGCGCGCTTATGCCAGCCTGGCAACCAGCGCCGACAAAGGCGCAGTGCGTGACAAGAGTAAGCTGGGAGGCTAACGGTCATGGCGGTATCACAACCCCTATCCGACCAGCCGGGAGGCGCGGAGTATCTCCGCGCCGTACTGCGCGCGCCGGTTTACGAAGTGGCGCAGGTCACACCACTGCAGGTGATGGAGAAAATCTCCTCCCGCCTGAACAACACCATTCTGGTTAAACGCGAAGATCGTCAGGCTGTGCACAGTTTCAAGCTGCGCGGTGCCTATTCGATGATAGCGAGCTTGACTGAAGAGCAGGCTGCTCGCGGCGTGATCACGGCCTCGGCCGGCAACCACGCGCAGGGCGTTGCGCTTTCAGCCAGCAAAAAAGGCATTAAATCCCTTATCGTCATGCCAGTGGCGACCGCCGATATCAAAGTGGATGCCGTGCGCAATTTTGGCGGCGAAGTGCTGCTGCACGGCGCTAATTTTGACGAAGCGAAGGCCAAAGCTGTCGAGCTTTCTCAGCAGCAGGGCATGACCTTCGTCCCGCCATTCGACCATCCGGCGGTTATCGCCGGGCAGGGCACCTTGGCGATGGAGCTGCTTCAGCAAGATGCTCATCTGGACCGGGTATTTGTCCCTGTTGGCGGTGGCGGTCTGGCGGCGGGCGTGGCGGTGCTGATTAAACAGCTGATGCCGCAAATTCAGGTGATTGGTGTCGAAGCTGAAGATTCCGCCTGCCTGCGCGCCGCGCTGGATGCTGGCGAGCCGGTGGACTTGGCGCGCGTCGGGCTGTTTGCTGAAGGCGTGGCCGTTAAGCGCATCGGCAACGAAACCTTCCGCCTGTGTCGCGAGTATTTAGACGACGTGATCACCGTCGACAGCGACGCGATTTGCGCCGCGGTCAAAGATTTGTTCGAAGACGTCCGCGCCATCGCCGAGCCTTCTGGCGCACTGGCCTTGGCCGGGCTGAAGAAATACGTCCAACAACATAATATTCAGGGGGAACGGCTGGCGCATGTCCTTTCTGGCGCCAACGTGAACTTCCATGGTTTGCGTTATGTTTCAGAGCGTTGTGAGCTTGGCGAGCAGCGAGAAGCCTTGCTGGCCGTGACCATTCCTGAGCAAAAAGGCAGCTTCTTGAAGTTCTGCCAGCTGCTCGGCGGGCGCTCGGTCACCGAGTTCAACTATCGCTACGCCGACGACAAGGATGCCTGCATCTTTGTGGGGGTGCGCCTAACGCGTGGCAATGTCGAACGCAAAGAGATCATCGACGAGCTGCACCACGGCGGGTATCAGGTCGTTGATCTCTCCGACGATGAAATGGCGAAACTGCACGTCCGCTATATGGTTGGCGGCCGCCCGAGCAAGCCTCTGCGCGAAAGGCTTTACAGCTTCGAGTTCCCGGAATCGCCGGGCGCGTTGCTGAAATTCCTGCAAACCTTAGGCACGCACTGGAATATTTCGCTGTTCCACTATCGCAGCCACGGCACAGATTTTGGTCGCGTTTTGGCCGCTTTTGAACTGACCGAGCAAGAGCCGGAGTTTGAAAAAAATCTTTCCGCGTTGGGCTATGACTGCCACAACGAAAGTGAAAACCCGGCCTTCCGTTTCTTCTTGGCGGGCTAGAAAATCAAAGGGCCTTTTGGCCCTTTTTATTTGTCCTTTTTCTGTCGCAAAACAGGTTTATAACAGTTGCCAGAAGGCGTCGATGAGCGGCTCCTTAAGACGCTTCTTCTGTACGCACACGCCTAGCTCTAAGGGTGAGCCAAGCGTCACATTTTCCAGCACGGTAATGCGGTTTCTCACCGGTTCGGGGCTATTCTCTAGCACTACGTCAGGCAGCAGGGCAATGCCGCAGCCGAGGGCAACCATTGAGACGATGGCTTCGTGGCCGGACACTGTGGCGTAAATGAGTGGGTTTATCAGGCGATTACGTTTAAACCAAATGTCGATTCGCTTACGCGCCGGGCCGTGCTCCGGCAGGATAAACGGGATTTGCGACCAATCCGGATGAGGCTCGCTGGTTTGATTTCGCACCGCGCAGGGTAATGACGGGGCGATGAGGATCATCGGGATTTCACCAATTTGGATGAAATCGACGCTGGATGGCAGGTTTTCTGGATGCCCGGCGATACCCAAGTCGGCTTCGGCAGACTGCACTTTCTCGACCGCGTCTGCGGCGTCGCCGGTGGTGAGTTTGATTTCTACCAACGGATGCTGGGCGCGGAATCGATCAAGGATAGGCGGCAGATGGCTATATGCCGCCGTCACGGAACAAAAGAGTCGCAACTCGCCACTCAACGAGGGCCCGTGCTGGTCGAGCGAGTGACGCAGCTGCTGGTACTGCAACAACGTCTGCTGAGCAAAGTTTCGAAGCTGCTCCCCCGCGCTGGTCAATTGTACCGTGCGGTTATCACGTTGAAACAGCGGCTGGCCCAGCTCTTCCTCCAGGCGCTGAATCTGGCGAGAAAGGGTCGAGGGGCTGACATGCATTGCCTTGGACGAACGCCCAAAATGGCGGCTTTCGGCCAGATGTAAAAAGAGTTTGAGATCGCGAAGATCCATGCGCGGTTTCCCCAATGTGAGTCGGAACAGCATGTTGCATATTCTGCAACGTCATCTTCTCAATATATCAATTTAAGCAACACAGTACATAACATATAGTAATTTCATCGCGTTCACCCAAAACCGGTGAACCACACATAACAACATCCTCAGAGAAAGAACGGAGTATTACGATGGCTAACTATTTCAACACCTTGAACCTGCGCCAGCAGTTAGAACAATTGGGCAAATGCCGCTTTATGGGTCGCGACGAATTCGCTGATGAAGCGAGCTACCTGAAGGGTAAAAAAGTCGTGATTGTGGGTTGTGGCGCGCAGGGCCTTAACCAAGGTTTGAACATGCGTGACTCCGGTCTGGATGTTTCTTACACCTTACGTGCTGAAGCTATCGCAGAAAAACGCGCATCATGGCGTAAAGCGACAGAAAACGGCTTCAAAGTAGGGACTTATGAAGAGCTGATCCCACAGGCGGACTTGGTTATTAACTTGACGCCAGACAAACAGCACAGCTCCGTTGTTAAAGCCGTTCAGCCCCTGATGAAAGATGGCGCAACTCTGGGTTACTCCCACGGCTTCAACATCGTTGAAGTTGGCGAGCAAATTCGTAAAGACATCACCGTCGTGATGGTTGCTCCAAAATGTCCGGGTACCGAAGTGCGTGAAGAGTACAAACGCGGTTTCGGCGTTCCAACTCTGATTGCCGTTCACCCAGAAAACGACCCGAAAGGCGAGGGTATGGCTATTGCGAAAGCATGGGCTGCGGCAACTGGCGGTCACCGTGCGGGCGTTCTGCAATCTTCTTTCGTTGCGGAAGTTAAATCTGACCTGATGGGCGAGCAAACCATTCTGTGCGGCATGTTGCAGGCCGGTTCTCTGCTGTGCTTCGACAAATTAGTCGCTGACGGCGTTGATGAAGCTTATGCAGAAAAACTGCTGCAATTCGGCTGGGAAACCGTGACCGAAGCCCTGAAGCAAGGCGGTATTACGCTGATGATGGACCGTCTGTCCAACCCGGCTAAACTGCGTGCTTACGCGCTGTCTGAGCAGCTGAAAGGCATTATGGCTCCACTGTTCCAGAAGCACATGGACGACATCATCTCCGGCGAATTCTCTAGCGGCATGATGGCTGACTGGGCTAACGACGATAAGAAATTGCTGACCTGGCGTGAAGAGACTGGCGCGACGGCATTCGAAAACGCACCACAGTTTGAAGGCAAAATCGCTGAGCAAGAGTACTTCGACAACGGCGTTCTGATGATCGCTATGGTTAAAGCAGGCGTTGAGCTGGCATTCGAAACCATGGTGGCTGCTGGTATCATCGAAGAGTCTGCTTACTACGAATCTCTGCACGAGCTGCCGCTGATTGCTAACACCATCGCGCGTAAACGCCTGTATGAAATGAACGTGGTTATCTCTGACACCGCTGAGTACGGCAACTACCTGTTCGCTAACGCCGCAGTGCCATTGCTGAATGAGTTCATGACGACGCTGCAAGCTGGCGATTTGGGTAAATCTGTTGCAGGCACCAATGTTGATAACGCGCAGCTGCGTGATGTTAACGAAGCCATTCGCAATCACCCAATCGAAGCTGTAGGCCATAAGCTGCGTGGGTATATGACGGATATGAAGCGTATCGCCGTCGCAAGCTAATATTCTTCATCCTTCAAGCTGCGGGGGTGTTGGCTGCCCTTAGTAACCCGAATCACTTACTTGTGTAAGCTCATCGGTTTACTTCGGTTGCCGCCTACCCGCAACTCGAATGATTTTGGATATCCAGCATTAGAACGGGTATGAATGAAAAAGGGCACTGCATGAAAATGCGGTGCCCTTTCTTTTGGTACGTTATCGCCGACTTAGTTGCGATAAAGCACTTTGATGATGTGGTAGCCGAACTGGGTGTGCAGCGGGCCTTGTGGCTCGATCAGTGGAGCGGAAAATACCACTTTATCGAAAGCCGGGACCATTGCGCCCTGTTTGAACTCGCCTAAGTGGCCGCCTTTTTTGCCTGACGGGCAAGTAGAGTGTTTCTTAGCCAGCTTCTCGAAATCGCCACCGTTTTTCAACTGGGCCAGAATTTCTTGTGCTTGAGCTTCTTCCTTCACGAGGATGTGCATTGCTGCGGCAGTTTTCGCCATGATAAGACCTTTTTACGAGAGAGTTTCCAGAGGCGTAATGTAACACCTGCAAGCGGCCAAGTGGAATCCAGCCTGTGTTCCATAGATGCAAATTGGGCGCTAAAGCCAGTCAATCTCAGCTTCTCTTTCTGCTACAATCGCCCTCCTTGTCCATCAAGTGAGCAAAAAACAGGTCATGCGATTAAACCCTAGTCAACAACACGCCGTCGAATTCGTAACCGGACCTTGCTTGGTTCTGGCCGGCGCTGGTTCCGGTAAAACCAGGGTGATCACCAATAAAATCGCACACTTGATCCGTCAATGTGGGTATCAGGCACGTCATATTGCCGCCGTAACCTTTACCAATAAAGCCGCGCGTGAGATGAAAGAGCGCGTAGCGCAAACGCTGGGTCGTAAAGAAGCGCGCGGGTTGATGATTTCAACCTTCCACACCTTGGGTCTGGAGATCATCAAAAAGGAATATGCCGCGCTCGGCATGAAATCTAATTTCTCCCTGTTTGATGACCAAGACCAGTTAGCGCTGCTCAAGGAGCTGAGCGAGAAGTGGCTGGAGCAAGATAAAACGCTGCTGCAACAGCTGATCTCGACGATCTCCAACTGGAAGAACGATCTGGTTGATCCAGCGCGCGCCGCCGATCTGGCGCGATCGGAGCGCGACAAGATCTTCGCGCTCTGCTATAGCCTTTATCACGACCACATGCGCGCCTGTAATATTCTCGATTTTGATGATTTGATTCTGCTGCCGACCTTACTGCTGCAACGCAATGAAGAGGTGCGGGAACGCTGGCAGAACAAGCTGCGCTACCTGCTGGTGGATGAATATCAGGACACCAACACCAGCCAGTACATGATGGTGAAATTGCTGGTGGGCAGTCGCGCGCGCTTCACCGTGGTGGGGGATGATGACCAGTCGATTTACTCCTGGCGCGGCGCCCGTCCACAGAATCTGGTGCTGCTCAAAGAGGACTTCCCTGCGCTGCAAGTGATCAAGCTGGAACAGAACTACCGCTCGTCGCAACGTATTCTCAAAGCCGCCAACATCCTGATTGCCAATAACCCACACGTGTTCGAGAAGCGTCTGTTCTCCGAGCTGGGCTATGGCGAAGCACTCAAAGTCATCACTGCCAATAACGAAGATCACGAGGCGGAAAGGGTGGCGGGCGAGCTAATTGCCCATCACTTCATGAATAAGACTGACTATGGTGACTACGCCATTCTGTACCGTGGCAACCACCAGTCGCGGCTATTTGAAAAGATGCTGATGCAAAACCGCATTCCTTATCGCATCTCCGGCGGCACGTCATTCTTCTCGCGGCCTGAAATTAAAGACCTGCTGGCCTATTTACGCGTGCTGACCAACCCTGACGATGACAGCGCGTTCTTGCGCATTGTGAACACGCCGCGCCGTGAGATTGGTGCGGCAACACTGCAAAAGCTGGGGGAGTGGGCAAATCAGCGCAATAAAGGCTTATTCAAAGCCAGCTTCGACATGGGATTAAGCCAATATCTCACCGGCCGCGGGCTGGAGTCATTGCAGCGCTTCACCCATTGGATGGGAACCATCGCTGACCGTGTTGAGAGAGAGCCGGTGGCCGCCGTGCGCGACTTAATCCACGGCGTGGATTATGAAAGCTGGCTGTTTGAAACCTCGCCAAGCCCGAAAGCCGCAGAAATGCGCATGAAAAACGTTAACCAGCTCTTTAGCTGGATGACGGAAATGCTCGAAGGCACCGATCTCGACGAGCCGATGACGCTAACTCAGGTGGTGACGCGCTTTACCCTGCGAGACATGATGGAGCGCGGCGAAAGTGATGAAGAACTGGATCAGGTTCAACTGATGACCCTCCATGCCTCGAAAGGTCTGGAATTCCCCTACGTCTTTTTGGTCGGGATGGAGGAGGGGCTGCTGCCTCACCAGAGCAGCATCGATGAAGACAATGTTGATGAAGAGCGCCGCCTTGCCTATGTGGGGATCACCCGCGCGCAGAAAGAGCTGATCTTCACTTTGTGCCGCGAACGCCGTCAGTACGGCGAGCTGATCCGCCCCGAGCCGAGTCGTTTCCTGCTGGAGCTTCCGCAGGATGACCTTGAGTGGGAAACCGAGCGTAAAGTGGTGAGTGCGCAAGAGCGTATGGTCAAAGGGCAGAGCCACCTGGAGAAGATCCGCGCTCAGCTGGCAAACGCCAAAAAATAGCAGCTCGCAAAACAGCAACAAAAAAGGCGACCTGGGTCGCCTTTACTATTTTACGTCACTTCAGAGCCAATCAGACAGCTGGCTTACCACTCTCTTCGATGAACAACGGCCAGTGGGCGTAACTCTGCCAATGGCTCTCCTGCTCTAACTCTTCTGCGCGCAGTGGATGCTGCTCCAGCCAACCATGAGGGACAATCACGTTCAAATCGTCCTCGTTGGCGCGCAGGCGCACGGCCGGAAGCGTGTCATCGCGACGACGGCTGGCAAAGATAATCGCCAGTCGCAAGATGCGACATAAACGCTGGGCCTGGCGCGGCGGTACGGCGTTTTGCTGGCTGAGCAGAGGCAAATCTAATGCCTGACTCTGGTTCTGCAACAGCGTTGCCAGCAGCTTTTTCTGGGCGGGAGTAAAGCCCGGTAAATCCAAATGGCGAATTAAATACGCGGCATGATGCGGAGCTTGCCTGAAGTCGACGCTGAGGCCAATTTCATGGATCAGGCAGGCGCTGTTCAACAGCTCCCGAGCACGGGCATCCAACTGCCAGCCACTGGCGACTTGCAGCGAGAAGTTCTCCGCCAGTTGCGCGACGCGGTTAGCCTGTTCACTGTCTAGCAGATAGCGACGCTGGAGGTTGCGTAAGGTGCGCTGGCGAATATCTTGCTCGATAGGCAAGTGCAGCATGCCATACACCAAACCTTCGCGAAGCGCGCCGCCAGCAAGGGTCATGGTTTCGATATTGAGAGCTTTGAAGATGGCGATAAGAATCGACAGGCCGCTTGGGAAAACCAGAGCACGTTCCAGCGTTAAGCCTTCAATCTCTAGCTCTTCAAGCTTGCCGCAGAGGATAGCGCGCTGTTTCAGCTGTTGCAGCTTGGCGAGGGTGATGCGTTCATCCATGCCCTGAGCCACCATGATTTCCTGCAGCGCCTGAACGGTGCCTGACGCGCCAACACAAATCTGCCAGCCATTGGCCAATAGCCGAGGCGCAACCGGGGTGATCATATCGAGCGCGGCTTGTTCCGCTTTGTCGAAATTCTCTTTACCCAGATTACGATCGCCAAAGTAGCGTTCAAGCCAAGTGACGCAGCCCATCGACAAACTGATGAGCGCCGTGGCCTGTGCGCCAGTTCCGGTGACTAATTCCGTGCTGCCGCCGCCGATATCAACCACCAAACGCTGATCGGGACCGCCGGTGGTGTGTGCCACGCCGTGATAAATCAGGCGAGCTTCTTCTTCGCCAGCAATAACCTGAACCGGACAACCGAGGATTTCCTGCGCTTTTTGCAAGAATTCATCGGCGTTACTGGCTAAACGCAAGGTTGCCGTGGCGACCACGCGAATTTGATCTCGAGGGATATCCTGCAGGCGCTCTGAAAACAGCTTCAGACATTGCCAGCCGCGCTGCATGGCTTCCTGAGAAAGCAGGTTGTCTTTATCAAGGCCGGCGGCCAGACGGACTTTGCGTTTTATCTTCGCCAGCGTCTGAATGCTGCCTGCCACCTCACGGACAACCAGCATGTGAAAGCTGTTCGAGCCTAAATCGATTGCGGCATATAATGAGGTGGAGCTCAGCATAGTAAATCAGCCCGTGCGTTTACGGTTATTATTGCGAGGCGCGCTGCTGCGGCGTGATGAAGAATTGCTGTTGCGACGCTGACCGTTGTTTCCAGTACGGGAACGGGCCAAACGTTTTGGTGCAGGCAAGTCAGTCAACAGGGCATCGCTATTGTATTTGCTAACCGGAATACTGTGGCCGGTGTAAGTTTCAATCGCCGTCAGGTTTAGCGCATATTCTTCGCAAGCCAGACTGATAGAGTGACCACTTAAGCCAGCACGGCCGGTACGGCCAATACGGTGAACGTAGTCTTCACAGTCGTCAGGCAAGTCGTAGTTGAATACGTGTGTAACGGCTGGGATATGTAAACCACGGGCGGCAACGTCGGTGGCGACCAGAATATCCAGGGTACCCGCTGTGAAATCTTCCAGCACGCGCAGGCGTTTCTTCTGCGGCACATCACCCGTTAACAAACCTACGCGATGACCATCGGCAGCCAGATGGCCCCAGACGTCTTCACAGCGATGTTTGGTGTTGGCGAAGATGATGCAGCGATCTGGCCATTCTTCTTCAATCAGCGTCTGCAGCAGGCGCATTTTTTCTTCATTTGAAGGGTAGAACAGCTCTTCTTGAATTCGGTGACCCGTTTTCTGTTCCGGTTCGATTTCAATCGACTCGGCGTTATTCATATTTTCGAACGCCAGCTCTTTCACACGGTAGGAAAGGGTTGCTGAGAACAGCATGTTAAGGCGTTGGTTAGCCGGCGGCATGCGGCGGAACAACCAGCGGATGTCTTTGATAAAGCCGAGATCGAACATACGGTCAGCTTCATCGAGAACCACAACCTGAATGGCGCCTAAATCGATGTAGTTTTGCTTGGCGTAATCAATCAAGCGGCCGGTAGTGCCGATGAGAATATCAACGCCACTTTCCAGGACTTTTAATTGTTTGTCATAACCGTCGCCGCCATAGGCTAGCCCCAGTTTCAAACCGGTGGACTCGGAAAGTGCTTCTGCATCCGAGTGAATTTGCACGGCTAATTCGCGGGTCGGTGCCATGATTAAGGCACGTGGCTGATTGGTCTGGCGACCTTCAGCAGCCGGGTTAGAAAGCAGATAATGGAAAGTAGACGCTAGAAAAGCCAGCGTCTTGCCGGTACCGGTTTGCGCCTGACCTGCAACATCACGCCCAGCGAGCGTGATTGGCAATGCCAATGCCTGAATAGGAGTACAGTAATGAAAGCCTTTCTTTTCAAGGGCTTCAACTGCAAGCGGGTGCAGGGCGAAGTCGGAAAACTTCTGTTCGGTCAAGTGTGTTTTGCTCATAGTGTGGTAGAATATCAGCTAACTATTGCTTTACGAAAGCGTATCCGGTGAAATAAAGTCAACCTAATGTTGGTTAATGCTACATCAACAAGGTAAAGATAATCCTTTGGAGTAGAACATGAGCGATAAAATTATTCACCTAACCGATGACAGTTTCGGCAATGATGTATTGAAGGCCACAGCGCCGGTTCTGGTCGATTTCTGGGCTGAATGGTGTGGTCCTTGTAAAATGATCGCTCCGATTCTGGATGAGATTGCCACTGAGTTCGAAGGCAAGCTGACCATCGCGAAGCTGAATATCGATGAAAACCCAGGTACAGCACCTAAATACGGCATCCGTGGTATTCCTACGCTGCTGTTATTTAAAGATGGTGAAGTCGCTGCAACTAAGGTTGGCGCACTGTCTAAAAGTCAGTTGAAAGAATTCCTGACTGCAAATCTGTAATCGGTCGGGATGACCCACTCCAGGTGTTTAGCGGGCTGACGTGTTTTTCATATTGTCCGCTAGACGCCTGTCAATAAGCGTGTTAAGTTTACTCTCACTGCAAATAGAGCTTACCTGTAGTTTGATTCTAACGTTTTACTCTGTGTCAAAAACATCTGCCTAGACCTATAAAGTCGCTTTTATAACAATAACTTTAATCGGCACTGTGCTTTGACAATCTAACGGTTTTGACAAAATCGGCTTTAAGACACCTTCAAATATCAGTCTTCCCATCTTGAATAGCCCGCGTGCGACTGCCTGTGGCCTATATTCAGAAACTGCTAATTGAGTGTCCTACACAAACAGGCATGGATGACCCTGCCATACCCATTCACGACAGATGTTCGAGACATACCCCGAGTTTAAGAACCCACCATTATGAATCTTACCGAATTAAAGAACACGCCGGTCTCTGACCTGATTGCACTCGGCGAAAATATGGGGCTGGAAAACCAAGCCCGTATGCGCAAGCAAGACATTATATTTTCAATTCTGAAGCAACATGCGAAAAGCGGAGAAGACATCTTCGGTGATGGCGTACTGGAGATATTGCAGGATGGATTTGGTTTCCTCCGCTCTGGAGACAGTTCCTACCTCGCCGGTCCCGACGACATCTACGTTTCTCCAAGCCAAATTCGCCGCTTCAACCTCCGTACTGGAGACACCATTTCCGGTAAAATTCGTCCCCCTAAAGAAGGCGAACGTTATTTTGCCCTGTTGAAAGTTAACGAAGTTAACTACGACAAACCAGAAAATGCCCGCAGTAAAATTCTTTTCGAAAACTTAACCCCGTTACATGCAAACTCCCGTTTGCGTATGGAACGCGGCAACGGCTCCACCGAAGATTTAACCGCTCGCGTACTCGACTTAGCTTCTCCAATTGGCCGTGGCCAGCGTGGCCTGATCGTGGCACCGCCGAAAGCCGGTAAAACGATGCTGCTGCAAAATATCGCCACCAGCATTGCTTACAACCATCCTGATTGCGTACTGATGGTGCTGCTGATTGACGAGCGTCCGGAAGAAGTGACAGAGATGCAGCGTCTGGTTAAAGGCGAAGTGATCGCCTCTACCTTCGATGAGCCAGCCTCTCGCCACGTGCAAGTTGCAGAAATGGTTATTGAGAAGGCGAAGCGCCTGGTTGAGCACAAGAAAGATGTCATCATCTTACTGGACTCCATCACGCGTCTGGCTCGTGCTTACAACACCGTGGTGCCTGCGTCCGGTAAAGTGTTGACGGGTGGTGTGGATGCTAACGCCTTGCACCGTCCAAAGCGCTTCTTCGGTGCGGCACGTAACGTGGAAGAGGGCGGCAGCCTGACTATCATCGCTACGGCGCTGGTGGATACCGGTTCTAAAATGGATGAAGTTATCTACGAAGAATTTAAAGGTACCGGCAACATGGAACTGCATCTCGCGCGTAAAATCGCTGAGAAACGCGTCTTCCCGGCTATCGATTACAACCGTTCTGGTACCCGTAAAGAAGAGTTACTCACCACTTCTGAAGAGCTGCAGAAAATGTGGATCCTGCGCAAAATCATCCATCCAATGGGTGAAATTGACGCGATGGAATTCCTCATTAATAAGCTCGCGATGACCAAAACCAATGATGATTTCTTCGACATGATGAAACGTTCATAATTTGACGTCAATTTGTTGTAAAAGTCAGCTAACGCCACGCTAATCCGTGGCGTTTTTTGTTTATGGCGGCTACGATATGGCAACTTCTGAAAAGAGATACATTTAGGATAAGCGCCGATAGTCTTTCAGCGACTCTTTCTCTACCCTGCCTGGCGATTAGGAAAAGACATATTTATCGGTTAAAGACCCTAATTGTCACCAAAGGATATGACACTAAGGCTATGAGATTTTATGACGTTGGCCATCAGCAGCCTTATCTATTTGCAGAGATCTGTTTACTGTGAACATACTCAATATGAGTACTGAACTCTTCATTATCTTCTTATTTTCTTTAGCCTTTTTATTTGTGGCTCGAAAAGTTGCCAAGAAAGTCGGCTTAGTTGATAAACCTAATTACCGTAAGCAGCACCAAGGTTTGATCCCTCTGGTGGGTGGCATCTCTGTATTTGCCGGGATCTGTTTCACTTTCCTGATCACTGATTACCCTATTGCCCATAGCTCGCTTTATCTCGGATGCGCGGGATTGCTGGTATTTGTCGGTGCAATGGACGATCGCTTTGATATCAGTATTAAAATTCGCGCATTAGTGCAGGCATTGGTCGCGATAGTGATGATGTACTTCGCCGGACTGATTTTGAAGGATTTGGGCCATATTATCGGGCCTTGGGCCATGGTATTGGGGCCGTTTGGCTATCCTATTACGCTATTTGCCGTATGGGCGGCCATTAACGCATTCAACATGGTCGATGGTATTGATGGGCTGCTCGGCGGGTTATCGAGCGTAACCTTCGGCGCAATGGGCATTGTCATGTATAGGAGTGGGCACATGGAGCTGGCTCTGTGGTGCTTCTCCATGATTGCTGCAACATTACCCTATATATTGCTCAATCTCGGCGTTTTCGGCCCAAGGTATAAAGTCTTTATGGGGGATGCCGGCAGTACATTAATCGGTTTCACTGCCATTTGGATTTTGCTGCAAAGCACTCAGGGCGTTGCTGCGCCAATGACCCCGGTAACGGCACTGTGGCTTATTGCTATTCCCCTGATGGATATGATTGCCATTATGTACCGCCGTCTCCGCAAAGGTATGAGCCCTTTCTCGCCGGACAGGCAGCATATCCACCATCTTATAATGCGTGCGGGCTTTAGCCCTCGGCAGGCGTTTGTATTAATTACACTGGCCGCCGCGTTGTTGGCCGCCATTGGCGTAATTGGTGAAAATCTCGGGTTTGTACCTGAATGGTTAATGTTGATACTGTTCCTGCTGGCATTTTTATTTTATGGCTACTGCATTAAACGTGCATGGCGGGTAGCTCGCTTGTTGAAGCGGATTAAAAGACGTCTTCGCCACGCAAAGTGATGTTATCAATCAGTCATTATTTAGAGGTTTGAAAGCTTTGATGAAGTCAGAGACGAAAGTAACCGAGGTTCAATCCATCGATAATGAGCTGGATATTCGTGGCTTATGTTGCGCTCTTTGGAGCGGAAAACTGTGGATTTTAGGTATTGGGCTGCTGTTTGCCGTTATCGCCTTGGGTTCCTCCTATTTAATGAAGCAGGAGTGGAGCTCGACGGCGATCACCGATCGGCCAACGGTTAACAACCTCGCTTCTTATTTTTCTCAGGCGCAGTTCTTACGCAATCTCGATACGCGCAATGCGGTAGCCCCGCTGGGCGTCCAGCCAACGATTTCTGACGACGCCTACAGCGAGTTTGTGATGCAGCTGGCTTCCTACGATACGCGTCGCGATTTCTGGCTGCACAGCCCTTATTACCAGCAGCGTAAAGAGGGCGACGCGCGTGCCGATGCTGCCCTGCTCGATGACATGATTAGCGACATTCAGTTTACCGCAAGAGATGCGCTGAAAGTGCCGAACGACAGCGTGAAACTGACCGCCGAAACCTCCGCTGATGCCAATAAACTGCTGCGTGAATATGTTAATTTCGCCAGCAAACGCGCGGCACAACACCTGTTTGATGAACTGCAAGGCGCATGGGCTGCAAGAACTCAGTCGATGAAAGCGCAGGTTAAACGTCAGGAAGCCGTCGCGCAGTCTATTTTCCAGCGTCAAATGAACAATACCCAGCAAGCATTGAAGATAGCCCAACAGCAGAACATTAGCAGCAGCCGGACGGACACCCCGGCCGAGCAGTTGCCCAATTCCGACATGTTCCTGTTAGGTGTGCCAATGCTCAAGGCGCGGGCTGAATTGCTACAGGCCTCGGGGCCGAGTTACGACCTCGACTATGACCAAAACCGAGCCATGCTTGCGACGCTAAATGTTGGGCCTACATTGACGGCCCATTTCCAGACTTACCGCTACCTGCGTACCCCTGAAGAGCCGGTGAAACGCGACAGTCCGCGCCGAGCTTTCCTGATGATCATGTGGGGTGCCGTTGGCGCATTGGTAGGTGCTGGCATTGCATTGGCGAAACGCCGGAGCCGCACAGCCGCGTAACTCATTTAATAAAGACGATATTTCGTCTGGCCGGTAGGAACGCACCCGGCCTAACCGAAAAGAGAGACTCATTGTGAAAGTGTTGACCATATTCGGCACACGACCAGAGGCCATCAAAATGGCCCCTTTACTGCACGCGTTGGCTCAGGATGATGCCTTTGAGTCAAAAGTCTGCGTCACGGCGCAGCACCGTGAAATGCTCGATCAAGTCCTGCATCTGTTCGGTATCGTACCTGATTACGATCTTAATATTATGCAGCCAGGGCAAGACCTGACCGAAATCACCAGCCGCATTCTTCTGGGTTTAAAGCCAGTACTTCAGGACTTTAAGCCAGATATCGTTTTGGTCCATGGCGATACCACCACCACTTTTTCCGCCAGCCTGGCCGCGTTTTACCAGCAGATCCCCGTCGGGCATGTTGAAGCCGGTCTGCGCACCGGCGACCTCTCTTCGCCGTGGCCTGAAGAGGCGAATCGGCGGCTGACGGCGCACTTGGCGAAGTGGCATTTTGCCCCGACGGAGACCTCCCGCGCCAACCTGCTGCACGAATCTATTGATGCTGACGACATCTTTGTCACCGGTAATACGGTGATCGATGCCTTGCTGTGGGTTCGCGACCGCGTGCAGGGCGATGCGGCGCTGATCGAAAAGTTGGCGGCCCGCTATCCGTTTATCGATGAAAATAAGAAGCTTATCTTAGTCACCGGCCATCGTCGGGAGAGCTTTGGCGGCGGTTTTGAGCGGATTTGCAATGCGCTTGCCGACATCGCGTTGAAGCACCCTGAAGTGCAAATTGTCTATCCGGTCCATCTCAACCCGAATGTGAGTGAGCCGGTTAACCGCATCTTGCATGGCATTGATAATGTCATCCTGATTGAACCGCAAGATTATCTGCCTTTCGTCTATTTGATGGATAAGTCCTACCTGATCCTGACCGATTCTGGCGGTATTCAGGAAGAAGCGCCGTCGCTCGGCAAACCGGTGTTGGTCATGCGTGAGACGACCGAGCGGCCGGAAGCTGTCAGCGCGGGCACGGTCAAATTAGTCGGAACAGAAACGCAAAAAGTGATCGAAGAAGTGACCCGTTTGCTCAATGACGAAAATGCCTACCAAAGCATGAGCCGGGCGCACAATCCTTACGGCGACGGCGAGGCTTGCCGTCGTATTTTAGACGCACTGAAGAATTATCGAGTATCACCATGAGCTTCCATACGATTTCCGTCATTGGGCTGGGCTACATCGGATTGCCGACGGCCGCGGCCTTTGCTTCGCGCCAGAAAAAAGTCATTGGCGTAGATATCAACCAGCACGCGGTCGATACCATTAATCGTGGTGGCATCCACATCGTCGAGCCTGACCTCGACGCGCTGGTTAAGCAGGCCGTTGATGAAGGTTTCCTTGAAGCATCAACCCGCCCTTATCCTGCCGATGCTTTTTTGATTGCGGTGCCTACGCCGTTTAAAGGCCAGCATCAGCCGGACTTAAAATATGTTGAAGCCGCCGCGCGCTCCATTGCGCCGGTGCTGAAAAAGGGCGATCTGGTGATTCTCGAATCGACCTCGCCGGTCGGCACGACCGAGCAGATGGCCGAATGGTTGGCAGAGTGCCGCCCTGATTTGAGCTTCCCGCAGCAAGAGAGCGACCGCGCTGATATCAATATTGCCTACTGCCCTGAGCGCGTATTGCCCGGCCAGGTGATGGTTGAATTAATTAAAAATGACCGTGTAATTGGCGGAATGACCGCCGTTTGCTCTCAGCGCGCCTGCGATTTGTATAATATTTTCCTGCAAGGTGAGTGCGTGGTGACCAATTCGCGCACCGCCGAGATGTGCAAGCTGACTGAAAACAGCTTCCGTGATGTCAATATCGCTTTCGCCAACGAGCTGTCGCTGATTTGTGATGCGCAGGGTATTAATGTCTGGGAGCTGATTGCGCTGGCCAACCGCCATCCGCGCGTTAACATTTTGCAGCCCGGTCCCGGCGTTGGCGGCCACTGTATCGCGGTTGACCCCTGGTTTATCGTGGCGCAGAACCCCGAGCAGTCGAAGCTGATCCGCACCGCGCGCGAAGTTAACGACAGCAAGCCGCACTGGGTGGTGGATCGGGTGAAAGCTCAGCTTGCCGACTGCCTTACCGCCACCGGCAAACGGGCATCAGAGATTAAAATTGCCTGTTTCGGTTTGGCTTTCAAACCGAACATTGATGATCTGCGTGAAAGTCCGGCGGTGGAAGTCAGCAAACTTATTGCTGACTGGCACGCTGGTGAGACGTGGGCCGTCGAGCCTCACGTGCATCAGCTTCCCGCGTCGCTGAGCGACAAAGTTACGCTGCATTCATTGGACGACGCGCTGAAGCATGCCGATCTGCTGGTCATGCTGGTCGATCACAAAATCTTTAAAGCGATCCCCGCCGATCGGGTTAAACAGTCCTGGATTGTTGATACCAAAGGGGTTTGGCGCTGATCATCTTGGCCGGAGGTAAGCATGAGTCTTTGTGGAACGCTCGAATTTCTTGAATGGGAAAGCGATTTTTTCCATCTGCGAACGGCAAAGTTTCACGCTGACCCTGGCTCGCCTCCTCTGGACGTCGCGCACCTCTCAGGCTTTGAGTTGGTGCAGGCCAAGATAGGCGCGAATGACGTGGCGGCGCTGAATGCGCTTCAGGCCGCAGGTTTCCAGTTCGCCGAGGGCGAGATTGATGTTTGCATCGCGCTCAATGGTGGCACCGACTCCGTTAGCGCGGCTACCCCGGCCTTAGAATCCGATATCCCACAAGTCACCGCCGCCGCCTCGGCCGCGTTCACCCACAGCCGTTTCCGCGCTCCCTGGTATCAAGCCGGGGATAGCGCGCGTTTCTACGCAGTGTGGGCCGAGAAGGCCGTGCGAGGCACTTTTGATCATCAGTGTTTGCTGATTAAAAACGCGCAAGGTGACTTACAAGGCTTTGTCTCACTGCGAGAAATTGGGCCGGGTGAGGCGCGAATTGGCCTGCTGGCGGTGTTGCCCGAGTGGCAATCCTGCGGCATTGGCAAGCAGTTGATGGCCGCCGCCAAGCAGTGGTGTGTGGCGAAGGGTTTGTCGCATTTGCATGTCGCAACCCAAACGGGCAACGTCGCGGCCCTTAATCTCTATCTCGCCAGCGGAGGGAAAATCACCCGCTCGGCATATTGGTTGTACAGGTGAAAATATGATCCCTTTTAACGCCCCTCCGGTTTTCGGTACTGAGATTGATTACATGCGCTCGGCGATGAGCAGCGGGAAAATGTGTGGTGACGGCGGGTTTGGCCTGCGTTGCCAACAGTGGTTTGAGCAGCGTTTTGGCAGCGCGAAAGTTCTGCTGACCCCGTCATGCACTGCGTCGCTGGAGATGGCGGCGCTGCTGCTGGATATCAAAGAAGGCGACGAAGTGATCATGCCAAGCTTCACCTTCGTTTCCACGGCCAACGCCTTTGTGCTGCGCGGAGCGAAAATCGTCTTTGTCGATGTGCGCCCAGACACCATGAACATTGATGAAACGCTGATTGAAGCCGCGATCACTGACAAGACCCGCGTCATCGTGCCGGTGCATTACGCGGGCGTGGCCTGTGAGATGGACACCATCATGCAGCTGGCCGAGAAATATAACCTGTTCGTGGTGGAAGATGCCGCGCAGGGCGTGATGTCGACCTATAAAGGTAAGGCTTTGGGGGCGATTGGCCACATTGGCTGTTTTAGCTTCCATGAAACCAAAAACTACACGGCGGGCGGCGAGGGCGGGGCGACGCTTATCAATGATAAAGCGCTGATTGAACGCGCTGAGATCATTCGCGAAAAAGGCACTAACCGCAGCCAGTTCTTCCGTGGGCAAGTTGACAAATATACCTGGCGCGATATTGGCTCCAGCTACCTGATGTCCGACCTACAGGCGGCCTACCTGTGGGCGCAGCTGGAAGCGGCCGAGCCAATTAACCAGCGCCGTTTGGCCCTGTGGGATAACTACCACAGCGCCTTACAGCCGCTGGCACAGGCCGGGCGCATTACGCTTCCGGCCATTCCTGAGGGCTGTGTGCACAATGCCCACATGTTCTATCTGCGCCTGAACGATATCACCGACCGCGACGCCTTTATCGCCCATATGAAAGCGGCCGATATTCTGACGGTGTTCCACTATATCCCGCTGCACACCAGCCCTGCCGGGCTAAGCTTCGGCCGATTCAGTGGCGAAGACCGTTTTACGACGCCAGAAAGCGAGCGTCTGGTGCGTCTGCCGTTGTTCTATAACATGACCGACGACGTGCAGCAGACCGTGATCGCAACCATGCTGAAATACTTCGCCTGATATGTCACTGGCAAAAGCATCGGTATGGACGGCTGGCTCGACGCTGATAAAAATTGCGGCGGGCCTGCTGGTGGTCAAGCTGTTGGCAGTCGCCTTTGGCCCGAGCGGCGTGGGGCAGGCGGGGAATTTCCGCCAGATGGTGACGGTGCTCGGCGTGCTGTCCGGGGCCGGGATTTTCAACGGCGTCACCAAGTATGTCGCAGAGCACCAGCATGACCCTGCGCGCTTAAAGGAGGTACTGGGCACGGCTTCCAGCCTGATCCTGTTTTTCTCTACCGCGCTGGCCTTGGTGTTTCTGCTGGCCGCCGCGCCGATAAGCATCGGGCTTTTTGGTCACGACAGGTATCAATCGGTAGTGCGCGCCGTGGCTTTTATCCAGATGGGCATCGCCTACGCCAACTACTTCCAAGCCATCCTGAAAGGTTATCGGGACGCGCAAGGCAATGCGCTGGCGGTGATTGGCGGCAGTCTGATTGGCCTGCTGGCCTATTTACTCTGCTTCAAGCTCGGCGGCTATGAAGGCGCGTTGGCCGGGTTGGCGTTGGTGCCAGCTTTGGTGGTGCTGCCTGCTGGCGCGATGCTCTGGCGGCGTAAGCCTTTTCCTCTGCACTTCCTGCGTCTGGGTTTTGATCGCGCGATAGCCAGCCATCTGGGCAAATTCACTCTGATGGCCCTCATCACCTCAGTGACCCTGCCGGTAGCTTATGTGATGATGCGAAACCTGCTGGCGAAGTATTACAGCTGGGACGCCGTGGGGATCTGGCAGGGCGTGAGCAGCATTTCTGACGCCTATTTGCAGTTCATCACCGCCTCTTTTAGCGTTTACCTGTTGCCGACGCTGTCGCGGTTGACCGATAAACAGGCCATTTCACGCGAAATAGTGAAGTCGTTGAAGTTTGTCATTCCCGCCGTGGCCTGCGCCAGCTTTGTGGTTTGGTTGCTGCGTGACTTCGCGATTTGGCTGCTGTTCTCGCACCAGTTCACCGCCATGCGCGATTTGTTTGCGTGGCAGCTGGTCGGCGATGTGCTCAAAGTGGGCTCCTATGTGTTTGGCTATCTGGTGATTGCCAAAGCCTCTTTGCGCTTTTATATATTGACCGAGATTAGCCAATTCGCGCTGCTGACGGCGTTTTCCCACTGGCTGATCCCATTGAAGGGTTCTCTTGGCGCTGCGCAGGCCTACATGGCGACTTACATCGTCTATTTCACCCTGTGTAGCATCGTTTTTGTTATTTATCGTAGACGAGCATGACGACGCTGATTCACGTTTTGGGATCTGATATCCCGCACCATAATCTTACCGTTTTGCGCTTCTTCAATGATGTGCTGGCGGAGCAATTGCCGCCGGAGCAGGTTCGACGCTTTATGGTGGCGGCCGCCGATAAATCAGCCTTTGGCGAGTTTACCCGGCTGAATATCGAGGTCTATCAGGATAAGAAAGCGCTGGCGCAGGCGGTGATTGCCCAAGCGCAGGCTAACCGTCAGCAGAAGTTCTTCCTGCACGGGCAGTTCAACCCGACGCTGTGGCTCGCATTGCTCAGTGGCAAGATTAAAGCGCGTCAGGCGTGTTGGCATATCTGGGGCGCGGATTTATACGAAGCCTCTGGCAGCCTGAAATTCCGCCTGTTCTATCTGCTGCGCCGTTTGGCTCAGGGGCGCATTGGCCGCGTGTTTGGCACTCGCGGCGACCTGAATCACTATCACCAGCGGCACCCGCGCGTGGCGTCATCACTGCTCTATTTCCCGACGCGCATGGACCCGGCGCTGACCCAGCCAGCCGAACAGCCTGCGCCGTCCGGGCCAATGACCGTGCTGGTGGGCAACTCCGGCGATCGCAGTAATCGCCACATTGAAGCACTGAACTCGCTGCATCAGCAGTTTGGCGCGGAGATTAAGGTGATTATCCCCATGGGCTATCCGGCGGATAATCAGCAATACATTGAACAGGTTAGAGCCGCCGCGCTGGGCTTATTCCCGGCAGAGAATGTTGAGTTACTGACCGACGCCATGCCCTTCGATGCCTATCTCAACCTGCTGCGTCGCTGCTCGCTGGGCTATTTCATTTTCGACCGCCAACAGGCGATTGGCACTCTTTGCCTGCTGATTCAGTTCGGCGTGCCTTTTGTGGTCAGCCGTAAAAACCCGTTCTGGCAGGATCTGGCGGAGCAACACCTGCCGGTGCTGTTTTACGGCGATACCTTGGATAGCGCGACAGTGGCCGAGGCCCGCCGCCAATTACTCAGCGCCGATCGGCAGAATATCGACTTCTTCAACCCGAACTACATTGCGGGCTGGCAGCAGGCAATCGAGCTGGTTACAGGCGGAGCGGCATCATGACGCTGACCCAGTTTGGCGGTCTGAGCCTGGTTTACGCGCTCTCTCTGATTTTTATTCTGACGCTGACATACAAAGAGTTTCGCCGCGTCAGATTTAACTTCAACGTCTTCTTCTCCATGCTTTATCTGCTGACATTCTATTTCGGCTTCCCGCTGACCTGCCTGTTGGTGTTTCGTTTTGATGTCAAAGTGGTGCCGGTCGAGAATCTGCTGCAAGCTATGCTGGCGGCCACCTGCTTCTACGGCATTTACTACGTCTGCTACAAAACGCGCCTCAGGGCGAAGTCTGACAAGCCCCGCGTGCCAATTTTCACCATGAATCGGGTGGAAACCCACCTGACGTGGATGCTACTGGCGCTGGTGGCTATCGTGACGGTGTCTATCTTCTTCCTGCACAACGGTTTTCTGCTGTTTAAGCTTAAGTCTTACAGCCAGATCTTCTCCAGCGAAGTGTCGGGCGTGGCGTTAAAACGCTTCTTCTACTTCTTTATTCCCGCCATGCTGGTGGTCTATTTTCTGCGCCAAAACAGCCGCAGCTGGCTGTTCTTCTTGGTCAGCACCGTGGCTTTTGGGCTGCTCACCTATGTGATTGTTGGCGGCACGCGGGCCAACATTATCATCGCCTTCGCCTTATTCTTGTTTATTGGTATTGTGCGCGGCTGGATTTCCCTGTGGATGCTGGCGACGGCGGGCGTGATGGCGGTGGTCGGCATGTTCTGGCTGGCGCTAAAACGCTATGGCATGAATGTGAATGGCCCCGAGGCGTTCTACACCTTCCTCTATCTGACTCGCGACACCTTCTCCCCTTGGGAAAACCTCGGGCTGCTGCTGCAAAACTACGACAAAATCAGTTTTCAGGGGCTGGCGCCGATTGTGCGCGACTTTTACGTGTTTATCCCAAGCTGGCTGTGGCCGGAACGCCCGGCGGTGGTGCTGAACTCGGCCAACTACTTCACCTGGGACGTGCTGAATAACCACTCTGGTTTGGCGATTTCACCGACCCTAATTGGCTCGCTGGTGGTGATGGGCGGCGTGTGGTTTATCCCGCTCGGCGCGGTGGTGGTGGGGTTAATCATCAAATGGTTCGACTGGCTCTATGAGTTGGGCAAAGCCGAGACCAACCCCTATAAAGCCGCCATTTTGCAAAGCTTTTGTTTCGGCGCGGTATTCAATATGATCGTGCTGGCGCGCGAAGGGGTGGACTCTTTCTTCTCCCGCGTGGTGTTTTTCTGCATGATTTTTGGCTTGTGTCTGGTGGTCGCAAAATTACTCTACTGGATGTTTGATGCCATCGGGCTTATCCGCCCACGCCGCTTGCTTGACCATGCTTCAACTAAAGGGAACCCAACGACGCCCGCGTCGTCGCAGGAATATTCATGATTTCAAATAACAACATCCCAACGTATTCCATTCGCGGCATAAATTTATGCGGCTTTTACGATATGGACCACTTTATCAATTACCTGTTCGACGGTCCGCAGCTGAAAACTGGCTCTCTGGTGGCGATTAACGCCGAAAAAGTGCTGACCATGGAAAGCCGCCCCGACATCGCCGAGCTGATTAATCAGGCGGATTACAAATATGCCGATGGCGTCAGCATTGTGCGTTCTATTCGTCGGAAATACCCTGCAGCCAAGGTTTCGCGTATCGCAGGAGCCGACCTGTGGGAAGGCTTAATGCAGCGCGCCGGGCAGGAGGGGACGCCGGTATTTTTGATTGGCGGCAAGCCCGAGGTGCTGGAGCAGACCAAAGCCAAGCTGCGGGCGCAGTGGAACGTCAACATTGTTGGCAGTCAGGATGGATATTTTACGCCGCAGCAGCGCGAATCGCTGTTGGAACAGGTGAAAGCGTTACAGCCGGCAATTGTCACCGTGGCGATGGGGTCGCCAAAGCAAGAGATCTTGATGCGCGACTGCCAGCTTGTTCACCCTCAGGCCTTATATATGGGGATTGGCGGCACTTACGATGTGTTCACCGGCCATGTGAAGCGCGCGCCGAAAGTCTGGCAAAAGCTCGGCCTTGAGTGGCTGTATCGCCTGATTCGCCAGCCAAGCCGACTGGGCCGCCAATTAAAACTGCTCAAATATCTGCGCTACCACTACACCAACCAGCTCTAATTCCCGCTTTGCGTCGCGGTTTTTTCACTATCGCGGCGCGCCACCTCTCGTTTTTCCTGCCCATTTGCCGATTATTGCAGCGCCCGTTGTCAACCGAGGCGCAGCTTCTCAATTCGTGGTTTGCAACTGATCACAAAATGCGAAACCATACTGCCCGTTTTAACTCCCGAGCGGGAAAAGCAGACTATAAAAATAACATTCCGGGCAATCCGGAAGGCAAACACAATAACGATATCATTGAGGATTTATGGCAAGTAACGAGGAAAAAGGTGGTCTACACCGAGGGCTAGAAGCCCGTCATATAGAGCTGATTGCCCTGGGCGGGACGATCGGCGTGGGTCTGTTTATGGGGGCGGCGAGTACGCTGAAATGGGCAGGACCTTCGGTTTTACTGGCTTATATTCTGGCCGGGGTGTTCGTCTTCTTCATCATGCGCGCGATGGGCGAAATGCTGCATCTCGAGCCGGTCGCCGGTTCCTTTGCAGTTTATGCGCACAAGTATCTCGGGCCTTACTATGGCTATCTGACCGCGTGGAGCTACTGGTTCATGTGGATAGCGGTGGGCATCTCTGAAATCACGGCCATTGGCGTTTATGCGCAATATTGGTTCCCAGACTTACCCCAGTGGATACCGGCGATTGCCGCCGTGGCTATCGTCGCTGCGGCCAATCTGGCGGCGGTTAAGCTCTACGGCGAGTTTGAGTTCTGGTTCGCGCTGATCAAAATCACCACCATTATTGTGATGATCGTGGTGGGGCTGGCGGTGATTTTCTTTGGCTTCGGCAACCATGGCCAGCCCATTGGCTTTGGCAACCTGACGGCGCACGGCGGTTTCTTTGCCGGCGGCTGGAAAGGCTTCCTGTTCGCCCTGTGTATCGTGGTGGCGTCCTATCAGGGTGTCGAGCTAGTGGGTATCACTGCCGGTGAGGCCAAGAACCCGCAGGTGACGCTAAAGCGCGCCATCAATAACATCCTGTGGCGTATTCTGATTTTTTACGTCGGCGCAATCTTCGTCATCATCACTATCTTCCCGTGGAATGAGATGGGCACCCACGGTAGCCCGTTTGTGCTGACCTTCGCCAAAATCGGTATCACGGCGGCGGCGGGGATTATTAACTTTGTGGTGCTGACGGCGGCGCTGTCGGGCTGTAACAGCGGGATGTACAGCTGCGGGCGCATGCTCTACGCGCTGTCGAAGAATCGTCAGGTTCCGGCGTTTCTGGGGAAAGTGTCGAAAAGCGGCGTGCCGGTGCATGGCATCACAGTGTCTATCGCGGTGCTGGTGGTAGGGTCATGCCTGAATTACGTCATTCCCAACCCCGAGAAAGTGTTTGTGTATGTCTACAGCGCCAGCGTGCTGCCGGGCATGGTGCCGTGGTTCGTGGTATTGGTCAGCCAGCTGCGTTTTCGCGAGGCGCACAAAGAGAAGCTGAAAGACCATCCGTTTAAATCGATACTGTTCCCTTACGTCAACTATCTGACGCTGGCATTTTTGGCCTGCGTGCTGGTCGGAATGGCGATAAACCCCGATACGCGGGTATCTTTGCTGGTAGGCGGTATTTTCATCGCGGCGATCAGCTTGATATACTTCGGGCTGGGGATGCACAAGCGAGCATCTCTACCGGCAGAAAGCCTAAAATAACGTCGTAAGTCATGGGTGGGGAAGGTAAGACGCCTACTTTTAATGCGTATTGGACAAAGAGCAATCAAACGCAACTTTTCCAATAAAAAGCACTAGACAGGGTGGCATTAAAACCGTAGTATCCCCACCCGCAACGGCGCTAAGCGCCCGTAGCTCAGCTGGATAGAGCGCTGCCCTCCGGAGGCAGAGGTCTCAGGTTCGAATCCTGTCGGGCGCACCATTAAGTTTGCGCTAGAGTTGCGGTGGTACTGTTTGATGTTGAACAGTTCACGTGTGGAAGAGTTTGAAATGGTGGCTATAGCTCAGTTGGTAGAGCCCTGGATTGTGATTCCAGTTGTCGTGGGTTCGAGTCCCATTAGCCACCCCAAATTTTTTAAATGATTTTGTGAATGTGACATGCGATGGTGGCGGAATTGGTAGACGCGCTAGCTTCAGGTGTTAGTGTCCTTAGGATGTGAGGGTTCGAGTCCCTCCCTTCGCACCACACACAAAACGCATTTAAATGATGCTGTTAGCATTAAAAAGTAGTAAGATGCACGACATCGGCGAGTAGCGCAGCTTGGTAGCGCAACTGGTTTGGGACCAGTGGGTCGGAGGTTCGAATCCTCTCTCGCCGACCACATTTAAGAAACCTGCTTTCATAAGCAGGTTTTTTTTCGTCTAAAGTTTATGAGGATGAGAACCTCCGAAGGAGGTTTGAGCCGAGCGCAGCGAGACCACGTTGCTTTAGCAACGGCCCGCAGGGCAAGCATCGCAGATGCGCGTAATCCTCTCTCGCCGACCAATTCGAAGAAACCTGCTTTTTAAAGCAGGTTTTTTTTCGTCTGGAGTTTATCAATTCCCTCTTTCCAACTCTTGTCTCCCTTCAGCAACATCCATACCTATGCTTGTCGCTATCCGGTGACACTTAATTCATTGAAATTTATGGTCTTATAGAGCACTTGAGAAGGGTGTCGTTTGCCAGCAACACTTATTTCATTTAAGTCGGGGATTGGCTTAGGGGGAGGTTCAGCGCGCAAAGGCGTGAGAAAATTTATCTCTTATAAATTCATCTAAAATCAAAATGATAAATATTTATTGAGTCAATTGGAGATGATTTTTAGAATTGTGGCACGCAATCTGCAATAATTACTGCGTAGATGCTCATTCCACCTCCTATGTTTGCCTTAGGGCTTCATAAAACTGGGAATGACGCAGAGCCACTTTATAGTGCCTATTGTCTATCTGACCGATAAGCGCCTCTCATCAGGCATTTATCAACCAGCAGGCAAATCGTTGAGTGAGGCACTCCCCTGTTGTCTTAGACCTGATTGTTTTATGCACTTGCCTATCGGCAAGTGTTTTTTTTTGCCTAAATACCCGTCATCCTTGAAGCCGCAGAGGCGTTGGCTGCACTCCCTTACCCGAATCACTGGTAACTCGTATCTTATTGACAGAAATAAAAAAGGCCCCCGAAGGAGCCTTTCTGCAATAAGTATTTCTAGCCGCTCGAAGCTTACTGCTCTTGCGAGTTGTTCAGTGTCAGCATCAAGCCTTTGTGGCGCATTTCTGCGGCCTCTGCCGGTTTGTGGAGCTTATCCAGCGCGTCGGCCAGCCATGCGTAGTCGTAGGCGTCCGGGCGCTGTTTGAGTGCTTCACGGAAGGAGTCCGCCGCCTGCGCCCACTCGCCGTGTTTCATCAACAGCTGCCCCAGCGTGCTGCTCAGCAGCGCGGTTGAGCCATTTTGCTTGATGATTTGACGCAGCGCCTTCTCCAGCTGTTCAGGATTACCTGAACGCAGTTTTGGCATCATGGCGACCAGACGTTCATCATATTGGCGCTTTATGCCGTCCAGAATCACTTCCTGCGCTAAGTCCTGATCGTTGCATTCAATCAGATGCGCCGCCATGGCGACCTGCAAGGCCACTTCATGGCGAGTTTTGCGGCTCTGGTCTTTCCACCAACGTTTCAGTCCGTCGCTGCCTTCCTCGGCCATGATTTGATTCATCAAGCCGATATAGGCTTGTTCTTGCAGCACGCGCAGCTCTTCATCGTCATGCACGCCCGTTTTTGCCATAGACGGCAAAATCTCCAGCAATGAGGCATAAGCCCCGGTGCGCAGATAGGCCTGCTCGGCCAGACGCAGGATTTCCGGATGGCGCGGAGACTGACCAATCAGACGATCCACGCCGTGGCGCGCCGCGTGGATCTCTCCCTGCGCCAGCTGAATACGCACGCGGGTGATATCCACCGGCATCTGGTCGATATCGGCGAGTTCGGCGGCGCGTTCCAGATACTGATTGGTGCGAATGTCATCACCGCGCTGCTGCGCCGCTTCCGCCGCCAGAAGGTAGTTCACTACCGGCTGATCGGCGTGGTCAGCATTGCGCGCCAACAGTTTTTCCATCTGACGATGGTCGCCTTCCGCCAGTTTTAACATGGCAGCCTGCGTCTGTTTACGCGCCTTAGTGCTTTTACGCCCGGCGAACCAGCCGCGAGTGCGTGCGCCGGTGCGGAACACGCGGCGCAGGATCCATTCAATGAAGAACAGAACCAGCATCAGCACCACGAACATGATAACCAAGCCGGTAACGCTGGTTTCAACGTTGTAGTTGTCGGTTTGGATCAACACATAACCCTGATGCCCAGCGAGCATCGGGCCGACCACAATCCCGGCGATGATAATCAGGAATAACACTAAGACCTTTAGCATGCGTTATTCCCCCTGAGTAGAGGCTGCGGGCTGCTGAAGCAGATTACGCACCCGGGTTTGCATCAGTTTTTCCAGCATCGGCTGGCTTTTCAGCTGGTCCGGGACGTCCATCGAAATAGACTGCTGGCTCAGGTTGTCCACATCTTCAAGGAAAGCTTTGGTTGCCGGGTCGCTGGTATCAAAGTAGGCGCGAACCCAGGTGGAAACGGATTCAAGCGACTGTTTGTAGATCTCATCCTGATGGCGCGGCACGGCCTGGGCGGCAATCAGCAGCTTGGAGCGGATATTCTCGCGCAGATAGACATCTTGATTCGGTGCCAGCAGAGGCTCTGCGCTGCTATCGCGGCGGCGAATGGTGATGAAATCTGACATAAAGTTATGCCAGCTCTTGGTGAGGTTCTGACGCCATTCGCTGAGGGAGCTGGACAGGCTGGTGCCGTCGTCATCCATCGGCGCTTCATCGCTGTCGTTGTCGGCCAGACGCAGGTTATCTACCTGATTCGTCAGCTGATTAGTCTTTAGAATGATGCCGTCGAAGTCGACCTGTGTGACCGCCGACAGGCTCGACACATCCTCATTCAGCGCGCGACGCACCTCAATCAGGCTTGGGTCATTCATGTCGGCCAGACTGGCGTCGGCGCTTTTCAGCAGCGCGGCGGCGGTGGTGACGTCTTGGTCGCTCCACAGCTTACGGCCGGCCAGCTTCACCAGGAAGTCGGCCTGAGCCAGCAGCCAGGTTTTGGCATCGCTGCCGGAAATGCTGGCGACTTTATCCTGCAACTCGTTCAACTGGCGGCTGAAAGAGGCTTGCTGACGCTCGCTGGTCTGCTGCGATTTGTCCTGTTGACTGAGCAGGTCGGCAATTTGCTGCTTGTCCTGCTGCTGGGTTTTCTGCAAGGCAATAAGTTGGTCTTGTAACTCATCAACTGCCGCCGTTTGCTTCAGTCCCTGAGTGTGTCCGTGATAGTAAAGACCCGCCCCTAAGGCAATCACCAATACGATGGCGATAGCACCCAGAACTGGCGCAGTGCGTTGTTTTTTACGCAAAGCATTCAGTTGCTCATTTTGCTGATCTAACTGAATATCTTGTGGTTTTTCACGGCGATCAACATCTGGCTGTTGGGGGCTCTCAGCCGCAGGGGTGATCATGTCATCCTGTGCGGAAGGATTTTTTTGTTCCGTCATCTTGGCACATCCCTTAGTCAGGTTATTTTAATGCACGAATTAGCGCATCATTATCTGCGTTTTCGGCGACCCGAATATCCTGCCAGCCATACTGGCGGGCGAGGGTCGCTAAGCGTTCACTGACCACTATCAGGCTACAGCGTAGTAGCCAAGATTGGCGATAGTAATCAGGAACTAACGTATAAAGCTGTTCTAACATTTCTCCACTGGTGACCACCAGCGTATTGATACCGGCGCGCTGCCAGCTCGAGCTTTGCTCGCTACCATCGTAATAAATCTGGCTGCGCTGATAACACTCACAGTAAGTCACTTCTACGCCGCGTTCCCGCAGCGTTTCAGCCAGCAGTTCACGTCCGCCATTGCCGCGCAAAATCAGCGCTTTTTTCCCCGCCAAATGTTGTAAATCTGGCAGGTTGAGCAGCACTTCGCTGGTTTCGCCGTCGTGTGGATAAATCACCGGCAGGCTACTCACACGATGGAAAAGCAGGCCGGTGGTGCGCCCAATCGCGTAATAATTGACGTGCTCGGGCCATGGCTGATTTACCTGCTGTAAAGCACGTTCTGCGTACTTAACAACATGCTGGGAAAGCACAAACACTAAGTCATGCTGGTTTAAAGAGGATAGCAGGTTCGGCAGAACCGCGAGTTCCCTTCCCGGCGCAAATTCAATCAAAGGGGAGTGATAGGCAACCCGACCAAGCGTTCTTAGTCTACTGACCAACAGTTCTCCAGAAGGAGAGGGGCGGGTTACCAATATACTCATTTTGGCGGATTACCTTGGTAGACTTCCTGCAGAATTTCACGGGCGCCCTTGGCCAGCAGCTCTTCTGCCAGATCAACCCCCATGCGCTCGGCGTCTGCCGTGTTGCCACGCCGTTCGCCACGCACCATTTGGCTGCCATCGGGTGCGCCGACCAGGGCGCGAAGCCAGATTTGGTCGCCGTCGATTTCCGCATAGCTGCCAATTGGCACCTGACATCCGCCTTCCAGCCGCGTGTTCATGGCACGTTCGGCCAGCACGCGCAGCGTGGTTTCGCGGTGTGCCAGCGGAGCCAGCAGTTCGCGGGTTTCGCTGTCATCAAGACGGCATTCGATACCCACGGCGCCTTGGCCCACGGCCGGCAAGCACTCTTCCGGCGTCAGCGCGGTGCGCACGCGGTCTTGCAAATTAAGGCGATTCAGGCCAGCGACGGCGAGAATAATCGCGTCGTAGTCGCCGTTATCGAGCTTCGCCAAACGGGTACCGACGTTGCCGCGCAAATCGCGAATCACTAAATCGGGGCGCTGTTCGCGCAGCTGACACTGGCGGCGCAGGCTCGAGGTGCCGACGACGCTGCCTTCTGGTAGGTCGGCGAGGCTGGCGTAATGGTTGGACACGAAGGCGTCGCGCGGATCATCGCGCTCGCAAATCGTCACCAGCCCTAAGCCTTCCGGGAATTCCACCGGAACGTCTTTCATTGAGTGAACCGCGATATCCGCGCGGCCATCGAGCATGGCTAATTCCAGCTCTTTAACGAACAGACCTTTACCACCCACCTTGGCCAGCGGGGTGTCTAAAATGATGTCGCCTTTGGTGACCATCGGAACCAGTTCGACCTGCAAACCGGGATGACAAGCCATTAATTGCTTCTGAACGTACTGTGCCTGCCACAGAGCCAGCGGGCTCTGTCGGGTGGCAATTCGAATGATTTTGTCTAACATGCTTGTTACCGTTTTACTATTTCGCTGACCATCCTACCACCGACAGAGGAAAGCTGTCAGCGTAAGAAGCCATCGCGAGCATCCATCGCTTTGTGACGATAATTTGTAAACGGGTAGTAAATTGCATGATTTTGTTAAAAGGTAATAAAGGAAAGAAAGCAGCACAAAAGGGAATTGTTACGCAGGTGTTAAAGAAGTAAAATGCATAGTAGCAGAAGAATAATTGTGGTGCGTTACTTCCTTTACGGTCAATCGGCAAGGTGTTAAATTGATCACGTTTCCAGCATTTATCCGTCAACTAATTCTGCTTTTCGACAAATGACGGCTTTGGAACGGGGTTATTTCGAGACACTGGAAAATCAGGCGAAAAAGTCTTGTACTTGTATATCGAGACATTGAAGCAGAGATTGGATGCGATCAACCAACTTCGCGTAGATCGCGCCTTAGCGGCTATGGGGCCGGCTTTCCAACAGGTCTACAGTCTTCTGCCAGTTTTACTACATCACCATCATCCTTTGATGCCGGGATACCTTGAGGGTAAGGTTCCTCACGGCGTCTGCATTTTCACGCCTGATGATACTCAAAACGACTATCTTGCTGATCTTCAAGAGAAATGGGGAAGCCCGCTTGATGAGATGGCCAAGGGCGAACTGCCGATCACCGGCGTTTACTCCATGGGTAGCACCTCCTCCATTGGTCAAAGTCACAACTCAGACTTAGATATCTGGGTGTGTCACCAATCCTGGCTCGACAACGAAGAGCGCAACCGCCTGCAGGAAAAATGCAGCCTATTGGAAAAATGGGCCGCTTCGCTGGGCGTGGAACTGAGCTTCTTCCTGATCGACGAGAACCGCTTCCGCCACAATGAAAGTGGCAGCCTTGGCGGCGAAGACTGTGGTTCGACCCAGCACATTTTACTGCTCGATGAATTCTATCGTACTGCCGTGCGTCTGGCTGGGAAACGTATTCTGTGGAATATGGTGCCGGGCGAGGAAGAGGGGCATTACGACGAGTACGTCCTGTCGCTATACGCGCAGGGCGCGCTGACGCCAAACGAATGGCTGGATCTCGGCGGCCTGAGCACGCTGTCTGCCGAAGAGTATTTCGGTGCCAGCCTGTGGCAGCTCTATAAAAGTATCGATTCGCCGTACAAAGCGGTGCTGAAAACCCTGCTGCTGGAAGCCTATTCGTGGGAGTACCCGAATACCCAGCTGCTGGCGATGGACATCAAACAGCGTCTGCATCAGGGCGAAATCGTCTGTTTCGGCCTCGACTCCTACTGCATGATGCTCGACCGCGTAACCCGCTACCTCACCCAGATTGAAGACACTACTCGCCTCGATTTAGTCCGCCGCTGCTTCTACTTAAAAGTGTGCGAAAAGCTGTCGCGCTCCCGCGCTTCCGTGGGCTGGCGTCGCGAAATCCTGACCCAACTGGTCAGCGAGTGGGGTTGGAGCGAAGAGCGTCTGGCGATTCTGGATAACCGCGCAAATTGGAAAATCGAGCGCGTCCGCGAAGCACATAACGAGCTCCTCGACGCCATGATGCAGAGCTACCGTAACCTGATTCGTTTCGCTCGCCGCAACAACTTAAGCGTCAGCGCCAGCCCGCAGGATATCGGCGTGCTGACCCGTAAGTTGTACGCCGCTTTTGAAGCCCTGCCGGGCAAGGTGACGCTGGTTAACCCGCAGATCTCCCCTGACTTATCAGAAAGCGACCTGACCTTCATCCACGTGCCAATTGGCCGTGCGAACCGCGCGGGTTGGTATCTGTATAACCAGTCGCCGTCGATGGAATCTATCGTCAGCCATCAGCCGCTGGAATATAACCGTTATCTGAACAAGTTGGTGGCCTGGGCCTACTTCAACGGTCTGCTGACGCCGACCACGCGTCTGCACATTAAGAGCGGCAACTTGTGCGATATCGCCAAGTTACGTGAACTGGTGGCCGACGTGGCGCACCACTTCCCGCTGCGTTTGCCTGCTCCGACGCCAAAAGCGCTCTATAGCCCGTGTGAAATCCGCCATCTGGCGATCATCGTCAACCTTGAGCATGACCCGACCGCGGCCTTCCGCAATCAGGTGGTGCATTTCGACTTCCGCAAGCTGGACGTTTTCAGCTTCGGCCAGCAACAGCAGTGTCTGGTGGGCAGTATTGACCTGCTTTACCGTAACTCGTGGAATGAAGTGCGTACTCTGCATTTCAGCGGCGAGCAGGCGGTGCTGGAAGCGCTGAAAACCATTCTGGGCAAAATGCATCAGGACGCCGCGCCGCCGGAATCGGTGGAAGTGTTCTGCTACAGCCAGCATCTGCGCGGTTTGATTCGCACCCGTATTCAGCAACTGGTGTCTGAGTGCATCGAGCTGCGCCTGTCGAGCAAACGCCTCGAGCCGGGCCGTTTCAAAGCCGTGCGCGTTTCCGGCCAGACCTGGGGATTATTCTTCGAACGCCTGAGCGTGTCGGTGCAGAAGCTGGAAAACGCCATTGAGTTCTACGGCGCGATTTCCAATAACAAACTGCACGGCCTGTCTGTCAAAGTGCAGACCGACCAGGCGCACCTTCCGGCGGTGATTGATGGCTATGCCAGCGAAGGTATCATCCAGTTCTTCTTTGAAGAGGGGAATGATGAGGTGGGCTTCAACATCTATATACTGGATGAAGCCAACCGCGTTGAGGTTTACCACCACTGTGAAGGCAGTAAAGAGGATTTGGTGCGTGACGTGAGCCGCTTCTACTCGTCCTCCCACGACCGCTTTACCTATGGTTCGAGCTTTATCAATTTCAACTTGCCGCAGTTCTATCAGATTGTTTCGCTTGATGACCGCACGCAGGTGATCCCGTTCCGCAACAACCCGCTGTCTCATCTTTGCGCCACCGTGGGCGACAACGCGCCTGAATCGGCAAAAGTGCCCCAACGCTTCCAGCTGCATTAATCTCTCCCGTTGGAGATAGGCTTTCTTCGCAGCAAACGACTAAAACCTGCGGCCCGAAATCGTCATTCCTATTGCTTTTCATGATCCACCTGCGATTATAGAGAGCTTGGTCGCATGAATTACAGGCATTCATAAAATGAAAAACGCTTTACGCTGGTCTTTGGCCGCGACATTACTCTTTTCGCTCTCTGGTTGTGGTCTAAAAGGCCCACTCTATTTCCCGCCAGCCGATGGCTCGACGACCAATAAAAACGGTCAGGTCAAAGGCACGCCGGGCGATGGTTCATCACAAGAAAATGGCGTTTCACCAGAAAAGCTCGGCACTAGAACGCGCGACTAACGGCGTGAACATATTGCGCTTCCGGTAAGATTTTTAGCGGAAAACACAGTAGATTAAGGGATCATTGCGACTGGATTTGACCAGCGGTAAGCGGAGTAAAATATGCAGTTCTCCAAAATGCACGGCCTGGGCAACGACTTTATGGTCGTCGATGCCGTCACTCAAAATGTTTATTTCTCTCCAGAATTGATCCGTCGTCTGTCCGATCGTTTTCGCGGTGTTGGCTTTGACCAACTGCTGGTGGTTGAGCCACCTTACGATCCCGAACTGGATTTCCATTACCGTATTTTCAATGCGGATGGCAGCGAAGTTGCCCAGTGTGGTAACGGCGCGCGCTGCTTTGCCCGCTTTGTTCGTATCAAAGGCTTAACCAATAAACGTGATATTCGCGTCAGTACGCAAACCGGTCGTATGGTATTAACCGTCACCGAGGACGAACTGGTACAAGTGAATATGGGCGAGCCGATTTTTGAACCTCAGCAGGTGCCGTTCCGCGCGCCTAAGCAGGAAAAGACCTATATTCTTCGCGCTGAAGAACATACGGTATTCTGCGGCGTGGTCTCGATGGGCAACCCGCACTGCGTGTTGCAGGTCGAAGATGTCACCACGGCAAGCGTTGAGCTGCTAGGCCCGCTGCTGGAAAGCCACGAGCGTTTTCCTGAGCGCGTGAACGTCGGCTTTATGCAGGTGGTTGACCGAAACTCGGTCAAACTGCGCGTCTATGAGCGCGGCGCGGGTGAAACTCAGGCCTGCGGCAGTGGCGCCTGTGCGGCAGTTGCCGTCGGCATTCAGCAGGGCATACTTGCTGAAGAAGTTCAGGTGGAACTGCCGGGAGGCAGCCTCGACATTCGCTGGAAAGGACCGGGTCATCCACTTTATATGACCGGGCCAGCCACCCACGTATACGACGGATTTATTCATCTATGAACAATCTTGACGACCAGTTAGACGCCGCCATCGAGCTAGACGATGAAAGCGTGATGCAGTATTTGCTACAAAACCCCGATTTCTTTATCCGTAACGCGCGCAGCGTCGAGCAGATGCACGTGCCGCACCCGGTTAAAGGCAGCGTTTCCCTGGTGGAATGGCAGTTGGGGCGTCAGCGTCATCACATCGGCCAACTGGAAGAAGAGATCACTTTATTGATGGAGCAGGCTTCGGTAAACGAAGCCCTGTTCGGGCGCTTAATCGATCTGCAGGCCACCCTCGCGGCGGCCACCAGTCTGCAAGATATGCTCAATCGCCTGCAACGCTGGGCGCGCGGGCTGGGCCTCGCCGGTGCCAATGTGCGTCTGTTTAGCGAAAGCTGGCGCATTGGCGCGCCGTCGGACTTCACCCATTTAGCGCTCAGCCGCAGCGCCTTTGAATCTCTGCGTATTCAACGCCTTGGCGATACCCACCACTTCCTCGGCAGCCTGAATGGCCCCGAGTTGCTGCTGGTATTGCCGCAGGCCAAAGCCGTCGGCTCCGTGGCGCTCTCCCTGATGGGGGAACAAGGCGAGCTAGGCATGCTAATTTTCAGCAGCCGCGACCCGCAACATTATCAGCCGGGGATGGGCACAGTGATGCTCAACCAGTTAGCGCGAATGCTGCCGGGCTTGCTGGAACGCTGGATAGAACGGGCATGAGCCAGCAAACTGACTCGCCGCTGAATACCGCAGTCGAGGCTTTTTTGCGTTATCTGCGGGTTGAGCGCCAGCTCAGTCCGCTCACCTCAACCAGCTACGGACGCCAGCTCGAAACGCTGGTGGCTATGGCAAGTGAAATTAATATCGCCAACTGGCAGCAGTTGGATGCCCCCAAAGTCCGCATGTTATTAGCTCGCAGCAAACGCGCCGGGCTTGGCGCTGCCAGTTTGGCTCTGCGCATGTCGGCGCTGCGCAGCTTCCTCGATTGGTTAGTGTTTCAAGGCGTTTTGCCTGCCAACCCGGCGAAAGGCATTGCCACGCCGCGCGCGCCTAAGCATCTGCCGAAAAATATCGACGTCGATGAAGTAAATAAATTGCTGGATATCGACCTCAACGACCCGCTGTCGGTGCGCGATCGCGCCATGCTGGAAGTGATGTACGGCGCGGGGCTGCGTCTGTCTGAAATGGTTGGCGTCAATACGCGCCATCTGGATTTGGCCTCGGGCGAAGTGTGGGTGGTGGGGAAAGGCAGCAAAGAGCGCAAAGTGCCGATAGGCCGCACTGCGGTGACGTGGATTGAGCACTGGCTGGAGCTGCGCGACCTGTTTGGGCCGGAAGATGACGCCTTATTCCTGTCGAGCCAGGGCAAGCGTATCTCGGCGCGCAATGTACAAAAGCGATTTGCCGAGTGGGGCGTTAAGCAGGGAGTGAATAGCCATATTCATCCGCACAAGCTGCGCCACTCCTTTGCGACGCACGTTCTGGAGTCGAGTGGGGATCTGCGCGCCGTGCAGGAGCTGCTGGGCCACGCGAATTTATCGACCACCCAAATCTATACCCATCTCGACTTCCAACATCTGGCGTCGGTGTACGATGCCGCACATCCACGCGCTAAACGAGGAAAAACCTGATGAAGTTTTACCGTCCGCTTAACCGGATTGAGGCGATCAGCTTCGATTTAGACGATACGCTTTATGACAATTATCCGGTTATCCGTCGCACCGATGTCGAAACATTGAAATTTATTCAGGGCTATCACCCCGCGCTGGCGAATCTGCAAAGCGAGTTTATCCGCGAAGTGCGCGCCGAGCTGCTGGAGCAGGACGGCGAGATTTATCACGATGTTACCGAGTGGCGGCGTCAGGCGGTATTTCACGCCATGAAGCGTTCTGGCTTAAACGAAAACGAGGCCAGCGAAGGCTCCTATGCGGCGATGGAAAACTTCGCCCATTGGCGCAGTCAAATCACCGTTCCGCAGGAAAACCACGATGCGCTGGCGGCCTTAGCCAAACGCTGGCCGCTGGTGGCGATCACCAATGGCAATGCCGATCCTGATGCCTGTGGCCTGTCGCAATACTTCCAGTTCACCCTGCGCGGTGGCCCGGACGGGCGTGCCAAGCCTTATGTCGACATGTATCAAACGGCGTCTGAGAAGCTCGGCATCCCCCTTGAGCAGTTCCTGCACGTCGGCGATGACCTGACCACCGATGTCGCCGGTTCAGTAAGCTGCGGCATGCAGGCCTGCTGGATAAACCTGCGCGAAGGCAACCTGATGCAGGTCAAAGATGCCCGCCTGCTACCCCACATTGAGATTTCGCAGTTGGCATCGCTGACAGCATTGCTATAATCCCCTCATTCTCTGTATAAATTCACAGTAGAAAAGCGTCCCCCGTGGATGCTTTTCTCATCCAGACCTACGGTGCCTATGGACGTTTCTGACCTGCTCGACAGCTTAAATGAAAAACAACGTGAAGCCGTGGCCGCGCCGCGCAGCAATCTGTTGGTGCTGGCGGGAGCGGGCAGCGGCAAGACCCGCGTGCTGGTACACCGCATTGCCTGGCTTTTGTCGGTAGAGAACTGCTCGCCGTACTCCATCATGGCGGTGACTTTTACCAACAAAGCGGCGGCGGAGATGCGCCATCGTATCGATCAGCTGATTGGCACCAGTCAGGGCGGTATGTGGATCGGCACCTTCCACGGTCTGGCGCATCGCCTGCTGCGCGCCCACCATCTGGACGCCAATCTGCCGCAGGACTTCCAAATCCTCGACAGCGATGACCAGCTGCGCCTGTTGAAACGCATCGTTAAAGCATTGAATATTGACGATAAACAGTGGCCGCCGCGTCAGGCGATGTGGTACATCAACGCCAAAAAAGACGAAGGTTTGCGCCCGCAGCACGTCGAGACGTACAACAATCCGGTGGAAGCCACTTGGCTGCGCATCTATCAAGCTTATCAAGAGGCCTGTGACCGCGCCGGGCTGGTGGACTTCGCCGAGCTGCTGCTGCGCGCCCACGAGCTGTGGCTCAACAAGCCGCACATTCTTCAGCACTACCGCGAACGTTTTACCAACCTGATGGTGGACGAGTTTCAGGACACCAACGGCATTCAATATGCCTGGATCCGCCTGCTGGCAGGCAATAACAACAATGTGATGATCGTTGGCGATGATGACCAGTCAATCTACGGCTGGCGCGGCGCTCAGGTCGAAAACATTCAGCGTTTCCTGAAAGATTTCCCGAACGCGCACACCATCCGCCTTGAGCAGAACTATCGCTCCACCAGCAACATTCTGACCGCGGCCAACACCCTGATCGCCAACAACAGCGGGCGAATGGGCAAAAATCTGTGGACCGAAGACCCAGAGGGCGAGCCGATTTCTCTCTATTGCGCCTTTAACGAGCTGGATGAAGCGCGCTTCGTGGTCAACCGTATCAAGACGTGGCAGGACAACGGCGGCGCGCTGAAAGACTGCGCCATCCTCTATCGCAGCAACGCCCAGTCGCGCGTGCTGGAAGAGGCTTTACTGCAAATGGCCATGCCTTACCGCATTTACGGCGGGCAGCGATTCTTCGAGCGTCAGGAAATCAAAGATGCGCTGGCCTATCTGCGCCTGATGGCCAACCGCAATGACGACGCCGCCTTTGAGCGCGTGGTCAACACGCCGACGCGCGGCATTGGCGATCGCACGCTGGACGTGGTGCGCCAGACTGCCCGTGACCGACAGCTGACCATGTGGCAATCCACCCGCGTGCTGCTGCAAGAGAAAGTGCTGGCGGGCCGCGCCGCGGCGTCATTACAACGTTTCTGCGAACTGGTTGACGCACTGGCCCATGAAACTGCCGATATGCCGCTGCACGTGCAGACGGACCGCGTGATTAAAGATTCCGGCCTGTTCATGATGTATGAGCAGGAGAAGGGCGAGAAAGGCCAGGCGCGAATTGAAAACCTTGAGGAACTGGTGACGGCGACGCGCCAGTTCAGCTATCAGGATGAAGATCAGGACCTGATGCCGCTGCAGGCATTCCTCTCCCACGCCGCGCTGGAAGCCGGTGAGGGGCAGGCCGATGCCAATCAGGACGCCACGCAGCTGATGACGCTGCACTCGGCAAAAGGTCTGGAGTTCCCGCAGGTGTTTATCGTCGGCATGGAAGAGGGCATGTTCCCAAGCCAGATGTCGCTCGACGAGGGCGGCCGTCTGGAAGAAGAGCGCCGTCTGGCCTATGTCGGCGTAACCCGCGCCATGCAAAAGCTGACGCTGACTTACGCCGAAACGCGCCGTCTGTACGGCAAAGAGGTGTTCCACCGGCCTTCGCGCTTTGTGGGCGAACTGCCAGAAAACTGCGTCGAGGAAGTCCGCCTGCGCGCCAGCGTGTCGCGCCCGGTCAGCCATAAACGCATGGGAACGCCGGTCAGCACCAGCGATACCGGCTTTAAACTCGGCCAGCGCGTAATGCACCCGAAATTCGGCGAAGGCACTATCGTTAACATGGAAGGCAGCGGCGAGCACAGCCGCTTGCAGGTCGCGTTCCCCGGCGAAGGGATCAAGTGGCTGGTTGCGGCCTACGCAAGGTTAGAGGCAGTAAGCTAACTTACCGGCAATCTTGAGTTCGGGCAGTGTTCGACATCCTCATGGCCTCTGTGTCCATTCCGGTGTCTCCGCGCTGGCCGAACTCAACCTTGCTGCGCCGTTAACGCTTACTCTGTGGCAGACTAGACAGCAAACACATCCCCAATTTCGGCATTCGCATACCATTCCAGTGTCGCTTTGACGCGCTCGTCGCCTTCTGGCGCGGAGCCCGGCAGGTAATCTTCTTCGGTGACCGGCTGATAGGCGCCGTGCTTCACTTCAAAAATCACGCCGCCTTCATCCAGAGACAGGACGCTGTGCCACGTATTGGCGGGGATCTCCAGCAGGCGAGTCTCACCGCCGAGCCACAGGCGGTCGGCGACTTTGCCTGATTCGTCATAGGTCAGCACCAAGAAACGGCCACGCAGCGGGGTCAGCAGCTCCCAGGTGTGCGGGTGGCGATGGATGCGCACGTAAGTGCCCGGCTCCATGGCGATGGCCAGACGCTGAACCTCGTCTTCCGGTGCAGGATGAATGTTAAGGTTCTGACGCAGGCGCGGGGAGTTGGTCGCCTTGGTGATCAAGTCACACAGGGTGTCTTGGCTAATCTGTTTAATCATCGGAATTCCTGTACCGCGAGTGGCGGTGAAGCACGAAAAAGAGTTGCCCGAGTGTAGCCAAAAAGCGGGCATCACATAAGCCTGTGAGGGGCGTTAGGGCGCTGAGAAAATTATGCCTAAATGTTGCAAAATTCGTTTTGTTCTTTGTTGACACTGTTTTTCTTCTCGGCGTAACATGCGCGCACGAATATCAATGAGGAACTGCGCCTTGGACACACCCAGTAGATACTGGCTCGATAACCTGTTCTTAAGGTACCACTTCTAAGGCTATCCTCAATGCTGATAGCCTTAGTGGTTGTCGGCGACCCCCGTCTGTCGCTGTGAGTCGGATCTGAATTTGGTCTGAAACGTACTGGTGACTTTCAACCCCCGTATTTTTCTGTGCTTCAATGCGTTGTCCACACCTGTCACCTTAGGGAGAACGGACACATGCTGAGTGCTTTTAAGTTAGAAAACAGCCGCTTATCCCGTTTGGAACTGGAAGAAGGCGAGCCAGACGACCTGAAAACGTCGTTATGGGTTGACCTGATTGAACCCGATGAGCAAGAGCGTGAGCGCGTTCAATGTGAGCTAGGCCAAAGCCTGGCGACCCGTCCAGAGCTGGACGATATCGAAGCATCGGCCCGTTTCTTCGAAGATGAAGACGGCCTGCATATTCACTCCTTTTTCTATTTCGAAGATGCCGAAGACCACGCGGGCAACAGCACCGTGGCGTTTACTATTCGCGAAGGGCGTCTCTACACCCTGCGCGAGCGTGAACTGCCCGCGTTTCGCCTGTACCGCATGCGCGCCAGAAATCAAAAGCTTGGCGACGGCAACGCCTATGAGCTGCTGCTGGACCTGTTCGAAACCAAAATCGAACAGCTGGCGGATGAAATCGAAAACATCTACAGCGATCTAGAAAAACTTAGCCGGGTTATCATGGAAGGGCATCAGGGCGACGAATATGACGCCGCGCTCTCTACCTTGGCGGAGCTGGAAGACGTGGGCTGGAAAGTTCGCCTCTGTCTGATGGATACCCAGCGTGCGCTAAACTTCCTGGTGCGCAAGGCTCGTCTGCCAGCAGGTCAGCTGGAGCAGGCGCGCGAAGTATTGCGCGATATCGAATCCCTGCTGCCGCATAACGAATCCCTGTTCCAGAAGGTCAACTTCTTGATGCAGGCGGCGATGGGCTTTATCAATATCGAGCAGAACCGCATCATAAAAATCTTCTCGGTGGTCTCGGTGGTGTTCCTGCCGCCAACGCTGGTGGCATCAAGCTACGGGATGAACTTCGAGTTCATGCCGGAATTGAAGTGGAGCTTCGGCTATCCGGGCGCTATCAGCTTGATGATTCTGGCCGGACTCGCGCCTTACCTGTACTTCAAACGTAAAAACTGGCTGTAAGTTTTTATCAGCCAGCCTCTCGGGGCTGGCGGTTTGCCTCCCGCGAAAATCCCCTTTTTCCCGCAGATGTTCTAATTCTGTTAATAGTTTTTATGCTAAAACTATGCCTCCGCTTATGCCGATGTAGATTCAAACCATGTTGATGGAAAAGATTGCTCCCTGGGGCCAGTGGACGCTGCTGGTGATCTCCTCGCTGATCCTCGGCTTTATTTTTCAGGCTTTCCACGTGCCTGCCGCCTTGCTGCTCGGCCCGATGATTATCGGCGTTCTGATGGGTTTGCTGGGAGCCACGGTGCGAATTGCGCCGATCTTCTTCAAAATCGCACAGGGCATTCTGGGCTGTATGATCGCCCAAAGCCTCTCTCCCTCGATTATTCCTCCCTTGCTCAATGACTGGCCGATGGTGCTGCTGGTGCTGATCGCCACGCTGATGGCCAGTGGGCTGTCGGGCTGGCTGCTGGTGAAATTCAGTAATTTGCCGGGGCCGACGGGTGCCTGGGGCTCATCGCCGGGCGGGGCCAGCGCGATGGTTGCCATGGCGGGAGATTTCGGCGCAGACGTGCGTTTAGTGGCTTTCATGCAATATCTGCGCGTGCTGTTTGTCGCCACGGCCGCCGCCTTTGTGGCGCGCATGAGCCTCGGAGACAGCGCCTCGGCCGCCGCCGCAGTGGTCTGGTTTCCGCCGATTGACTGGCGCTTTGGCGTAACGCTGCTGCTGGCGCTGGCGGGCGTCTGGCTGGGGCCGCGCTTGCGCATTCCCTCCGGCGCGCTGCTGCTGCCAGCCTTCGTCGGCGCGGTGTTGCACTCAACCGGCACCATGACGCTGCAAGTGCCTGAATGGCTACTGGCGATTGCCTACACGCTGATTGGCTGGAGCGTCGGTTTGCGCTTCACCCGTCCGATTTTCAAACTGGCGTTACGCACGCTGCCGCAGATGATTGCTTCAATCATTGGCTTGATGGTGCTCTGTGGCGCGATGGCGTGGCTGCTGACCAAAGTGCTGCACGTGGATATGCTGACGGCCTATCTGGCAACCAGCCCCGGCGGGCTGGACACCGTGACGATTATCGCGGCGGGGAGTAACGTTAATTTGGGCTTCGTGATGGCCATGCAGACCTTGCGCCTGCTGACCATCATTGTCACTGGCCCGGCGATGGCGAGGTTTATCTCGCGCAGCGCCAAGCCTGCTTCCTCAGCGCCTTAACCGACGCTGGGTGTAGAGGGCGTCGGCGATGAAGCATGCCAGCCCGGCCCAGATAAAGCCGAAGGTGATCATCATGGACGCCGTGACCTGCTCGCCGTAGAAAATCGCCAGCAGGAACATCAAGGTCGGAGCAAGGTATTGGAAGAAGCCCAGCGTGGAGAGCTTCAGGCGCGTGGTGGCCGCGGTGAAGAACAGCAGCGGGATAGTGGTAATGATGCCCGCCGAGATAAGCATCAGGTTCAGCGACCACGCGTTGGCCGTCAGGTGGCTGGTGGCGCTGTCCGCCAGCAGGAACAGGTAAATAGCCGCCACCGGCAGCAGCCAAAGCGTTTCAATCAACATGCCGGTTTGCGCGTCCACCCCCATCTTCTTGCGCAGCAGGCCGTAGAAGGCGAAGGTCATCGACAGCGCCAGACCAATCACCGGCACCGAGCCAAACACCCACACCTGAATCAGCACCCCAATCAGGGCCAGCAGCACCGCCACCCACTGCATTCTTCGGAATCGCTCTCGCAAAAACAGCATGCCGAGCACCACATTCACCAATGGGTTGATAAAGTAGCCGAGGCTCGCTTCCAGCAGGTGATTGTTATTGATGGCCCAGATATAAATCAGCCAGTTACTGCCGATTAATAGCGCAGTCGCCAGCAGGAGCATCAGGGTTTTGGGCTTTTTCGCCACGCGGCAGACGTCTCCCCAACTGCGGCTCAGAGAGAGCAGGGCCAGCATAAAGAAGAACGACCAGATAACCCGGTGAGTCAGGATCTCCGGCGGCGGAACTTGATGGATTAACTTGAAATAGACCGGGGCGATCCCCCAGATGAAATAAGCGACGAAGGCGAAAATAATGCCCTGTCGGGTGCGCTGTGCGTCCATGTTCATGCTCGAAACGAAAGTGAGGCGACAAGTCTAACTGAATCTTGCCGCCGCGGGTTTAGGATATGTTCAGGCTGTGATTTAGCCGACCAGATAGGTGGCGTTGGCGGTGGCGATGTGAACGCCGCTGTCGCTGTGCAAATCCACGCGTGCGACCGAGACTTTATTGCCCGCGCGAATCAGCTTGGCGCTGGCAGTAAACACCTCGCCACGCCCCGGACGCAGGTAGTCGACGCGCAGATCAATGGTGCCCATTTTCGACAGGCGCTGGCGCATTTCGTCTTCCAACAGCGGGTGGTCTGGCTTATCGCGGCGAATGAGTGAGCTGGTCACGCACACCAATCCGGCGGCCACGTCCAGCACCGAGGCAATCACGCCGCCGTGGAGGATTTTCTGCGCGGCGTTGCCGACTAAACGCGTCTGATTGGTGAAGGTCAGCTCGGCGCTGTCCCCGTCAAGATGTTTGAGTTCAAGGCCCAGCTCGCGGTTAAACGGCATATCGTAAACGAAAATTTCGCCAATGAGCTGGCGAGCAGCCTCGTGGCTAAGAGATGCGGACATGACAATTTCCTGAAGGGTGTCGCGGTGAATACCGGTTTGAATGTTAATAGATTGTAGATTTTAGGCCTTGGTATCATTGATTTCCATACGGTAAGTGCTAAATCTAATCAATCCTCAGCCATTGTAAGTTTTTGTGTAGAATAGCTTCGCCTTCTGGGGCCAGGATAGGAAGCCGCCAGCGGGCAGGCAAGAGATAACTCTATAAAATCAAAGCCGTTTACCGGCACCTACTTTTGAGTGGAGACATAATGCGTAAAAATTGGGCTGTTGGGGCAACCTTGATGGTAATGCCTGCGTTGGGCTATGCGGCAGAAGCGACAATTCAGGAAGTGCACGATAAACCTAGCGTTCGTGGCAGCGTTATCGCCAACTTACTGCAAGAGCACGATAACCCTTTTACGCTTTATCCTTACGACACCAACTATTTAGTTTACACCGACACCAGCAGCATCAATAAAGACGCCATTAAGTCTTATGACTGGGCAGACAATGCTCGCCATGATGAAGTTGAGTTCCAACTTAGCCTCGGTTTCCCGATTTGGCGCGGCATTGCCGGTGATAACTCCCTGCTCGGCGCGTCTTACACGCAAAAATCGTTCTGGCAGCTTTCTAACCGTGCGGAATCTTCCCCTTTCCGTGAAACCAACTATGAGCCGCAAATTTTTATCGCCTGGGCGACAGATTATCAGTTTATGGGCTGGACCCTGCGCGAAGCCGAGTATGGTGTAAATCATGACTCCAACGGCCGCTCAGACCCGACCTCGCGCAGCTGGAACCGCGTGTATGCGCGCTGGATGGCACAAAATGGTAACTGGCAGTTAGATCTCAAGCCTTGGTATCGCATTCCCGAAAGCGACAAAAACGATGACAACCCGGACATCACCAAATACATGGGTTACTACCGTCTGAAAGTGGGCTACGCGCTGGGCGAGAGCGTCATTAGCGTTGAGAGTCGTTACAACTGGAACACCGGCTACGGCGGCGCTGACGTGGGCGTAAGCTACCCGATCACCAAGCACATGCGCTTCTATACCAAAGTCTTCAGCGGCTACGGCGAGTCATTGATTGATTACAACTACAAGCAGACTCGCGTCGGTGTTGGTATTATGCTGAACGACATTATGTAATTTACCCGTCATACTTCAAGCTACAGGTTGCCCTAAGGCGACTCGCAGGATTTAGGGTAATGATAAGTGTACATTCTCGGTGTCTCTTTAGGCGCCGGGCGGTTTGAACAGTTGGGGAATTGAGTGTCTACGGCGGCAGTGATAAACAAAGAAGAGCTGGCACAGCAGGTATTACGCGATACCTTCGGTTATCAGCAATTCCGACCGGGTCAGCAGACCATCATCAATGCGGCTATCTCCGGACGAGACTGTCTGGTGGTGATGCCCACGGGTGGCGGTAAGTCACTGTGCTATCAAATTCCCGCGCTGGTGATGGACGGCCTGACGCTGGTGGTCTCTCCCCTCATCTCGCTGATGAAGGATCAGGTCGACCAACTGATGGCCGCCGGGGTTGAAGCCGGTTGCCTCAACTCGACGCAAACCCGCGAACAGCAGATGGACGTGATGGCCGGCTGCCGCACTGGCCGCATCAAAATGCTCTATATCGCCCCTGAGCGCCTGATGATGGGCGACTTTATGGAGCAGCTACAGCAGTGGAATCCGGCGATGCTCGCCGTGGACGAAGCGCACTGTATCTCCCAATGGGGCCACGATTTCCGCCCGGAATACCGCGCGCTGGGCCAGCTTAAGCTGCGTTATCCGCAGCTGCCGGTGATTGCGCTGACCGCCACCGCCGACGAAGCCACCCGCAGCGACATCGCTCGCCTGCTGGAACTCAACGACCCGCTGATTCAGGTTAGCAGCTTCGACCGTCCTAACATTCGCTATACTTTGGTGGAGAAGTTCAAGCCGCTGGACCAGCTGCTGCGCTTCGTGCAAGACCAGCGCGGCAAAAGTGGCATTATCTACTGCAATAGCCGGGCGAAAGTCGAAGACACCGCCGCACGTCTGCAAAGCCGTGGCTTGAGCGTCGGGGCCTATCACGCCGGTTTGGACAATGAAACCCGTGGCAATGTGCAGGAAGCCTTCCAGCGCGATGACTTGCAAATCGTGGTGGCGACCGTGGCGTTCGGCATGGGGATTAACAAACCCAACGTGCGTTTCGTGGTCCATTTCGACATTCCGCGCAATATCGAATCCTATTATCAAGAAACCGGCCGTGCTGGGCGTGATGGCCTGCCCGCAGAAGCCGTTTTACTGTATGACCCGGCCGACATGGCCTGGCTGCGTCGCTGTCTGGATGAAAAGCCAGCCGGGCCGCAGCAGGACGTCGAGCGCCACAAGCTCAATGCGATGAATGCCTTTGCCGAAGCTCAGACCTGTCGGCGCCTGGTGCTGCTCAACTACTTTGGCGAAGGCAAGCAGAACGCCTGCGGCAACTGCGATGTCTGCCTTGATCCGCCAAAACGCTATGACGGCTTGCTGGACGCGCAAAAGGCGCTCTCAGTGGTGGCGCGCGTCGGCCAACGCTTTGGCTTGGGCTATGTGGTTGAAGTGCTGCGCGGCGCAAATAACCAACGAATTCGCGAGTATGGGCACGACAAGCTGACGGTTTACGGCATCGGCAAAGAACAGAGCAACGAGCACTGGACCAGCGTGGTGCGCCAACTGATTCATCTCGGCATGATCATGCAGAACATCGCCATGCACTCTGCTTTGCAACTCACTGAGGCTGCGCGCCCGGTGCTGCGTGGTGAAGTGGCTCTGCAACTGGCGGTGCCGCGAATTCAGACGCTGAAAATCAAAAGCAGCAACAGCCAGAAAACCTATGGCGGAAATTACGACCGCAAGCTTTTCGCCAAATTGCGCAAGCTGCGTAAAACCCTGGCCGATGAAAATAACGTGCCGCCTTACGTGGTCTTCAATGACACCACCCTGCTGGAGATGGCCGAGCAGTTACCGGTCAGCCCAAGCGACCTGCTGGATATCACCGGCGTCGGCCAGCGCAAGCTCGAGAAGTTTGGCAGACCATTTATGGCGATGATTCGCGATCACATTGATAATGGCGACGAGTGATCGGGGCTCTTTCTTTATTTTTCCACACTGAGTACGAGCTATGTTAATTCTGTTTTTGACCGTGGCGATGGTGCATCTGATTGCGTTAATGAGCCCAGGCCCTGACTTTTTTTTCGTTTCCCAAACTGCCGCCAGCCGTTCTCGTAAAGAGGCGATGATGGGCGTGGTGGGGATTTCACTCGGCATCGTGGTGTGGGCCGGTGTTGCCTTGATGGGCCTGCATTTGATTTTGCAGAAAATGGCGTGGCTGCATGACGTCATCACCATCGGCGGCGGCATTTACCTGTGCTGGATGGGGTGGCAGCTGCTGAAATCTGCCCGCGCTAAGAAGCAGGCTGGCGTGGAAGCCGAGGCAGAAAAACCGGTGCAGCTTCCCGCGCGTGGCCGCACCTTTATGCGCGGTTTCCTGACCAATCTGTCTAACCCGAAAGCCGTGATTTACTTCGGCAGCGTGTTCTCGCTGTTTGTGGGTGATGACGTGGGAAGTGGCGAGCGCTGGGGGCTGTTTATCCTGATCATCGCCGAGACCTTTGCTTGGTTCTCCGTGGTGGCGATGGTGTTTGCAATGCCTGTGATGCGCCGTGGTTATCAGCGTTTAGCGAAGTGGATTGATGGCGTGGCGGGCGTGCTGTTCACCGGTTTCGGCATCCACCTGATTATTTCTCGATAAGATTTCATCTTGCCTGCGCGCAGCCAACTGACTGCGCGCATTTTGCCTAATGCTTTGTGCTAACTAGGCTTTTCTTGCACTCGCCAACAACACCGCGACTAAGATAAACAGCGAACCGAAGATACGGTTAAGCAATTTCATCTGTTTGGCGGACTTAATCCAGCCCGAGATATGGGTTGCGAGCATGGCGTAGCCGCTCATGACGATGATATCCACCACAATGGTTGTCACGCCCAGCACCATGTACTGACCCGCCTGTGGCGCTTCTGGCAGGATGAACTGCGGGAAGAGCGCGGCAAGAAACACGATGCTTTTCGGGTTGGTCAGATTCACAAATACAGCCCGTTTGAATAGCCGATTCGGCGACAGCGTTTTCGCCATGGCATTGAGGTCTACCGCGCCCGCCGCTCGCCATTGGCCGATACCCAGCCAGATCAGATAAGCCGCGCCGAACCACTTCAGCACTTCAAATGCCATGACCGACTGCGAAACCAGCGTGCCCAAGCCGACGCCAACCACCACAATATGGCAGGCCAAGCCGATTTGCTGGCCGGCAATCGAGAACACCGACCCACGATAGCCGTGACTAATACCGGTGCTCATGGTGTTTATCGCACCCGCGCCGGGGGAAAGACTGAGAATGATTGTGGTAAGAAGATAGGTTAACCACCAGTGCAACGTCATCGAGCGACTCCCTGAACAGACCATTGTATGGCACAATACGCTATTGTCTAAAAACGGACAATTAACTTAATTCACCTTCCTGTAACGGGGTTCTGGAACCATTTCATGGCATCGAATTTTGCAAAGTGGTTAACGCGAGAGAAGGAATTTTCTGCCTTTGCTACGGGTCCGTTGCTTGATTTCTGGCGCGAGCGCCAAGAAGGTGAATTTGCCGGCGTGGACGACGTGCCTATCCGCTATGTTCGCTTTAGCGCCATCGGTAATGACAACATCATTTTGGTGTCACCCGGCCGTATTGAAAGTTACGTAAAGTACCCCGAGCTGGCCTATGACCTGTTCCAGTGCGGCTTCGACGTGATTATTGTCGATCACCGTGGGCAGGGGCGCTCCGGGCGAATGCTGGATGACCGGCATCGCGGGCACGTGCAGCATTTCGATGATTATATTGAAGATTTTCACCAGCTTTACCAGCGTGAAATTGCTCCGCGCCACTACAGTAAAAAGTACATTTTGGCCCATTCGATGGGGGGCGCGATTGCCGCGCTGTTCCTCGCCAAGTATCCGCAAACCTTTGACGCCGCCGCGCTCTGTGCGCCGATGACCGGGATTTATCTGCCCATTCCGGGCTGGATATCGCGCCGCATCCTCCACTGGGCCGAGCGCCGACCGCTGCGCCGTGACGGCTATGCGATGGGCACCGGCCACTGGCGGCCGCTGCCGTTTGTGGTGAATCGCTTAACCCACAGCCGGGAACGTTATCGCCGTAATCTGCGTTTTTACGCCGACTACCCCGAGCTACAGGTGGGCGGGCCAACTTATCACTGGGTGAAGGAAGGTATCGAGGCGGGGATGCATATTCTGCAACAAGCCGAAAATATCACCACGCCCCTGCTATTATTACAGGCAAGCGAAGACCGGGTTGTGGATAACCGGTCGCATCTTGCTTTTTGTCAGGCAATGGCCGTGGCGGGGCACCCCTGTGAAGGGGATGGACCCTTGGTCATTGAAGGCGCGCGCCACGAGATCCTGTTTGAACGGGACGACCTGCGGGCAAAGGCGCTCGATGCCATTATGCGCTTTTATGCGCGGCATTAACTCGCGGCGGACTGCCGCGCACAACTCCATCTGAGGTTAGAATTTACCGTTATGTATCATGTTGTTGCTTCCGATTTAGATGGCACACTGCTGTCACCCGACCACACTCTAAGCCCGTATGCCAAAGAGACGCTGAAGATGTTGACCCAGCGCGGCGTGCACTTCGTCTTTGCCACTGGCCGTCACCATATCGACGTGGCGCAAATCCGCGACAACCTTGAGATCAGCGCCTACATGATCACCTCCAACGGTGCGCGGGTGCACAATACCGAAGGCGAGCTGATCTTCTCGCACAATCTGGACGAAGACATCGCCGGGGACCTGTTCGGCATCGTTCATGACAATCCAAATATCCTGACTAACGTGTATCGCAACGACGAGTGGTTTATGAACCACGATCGCGACGATCAGGACCAGTTCTTCCGCGAGTCGGTCTTCAAATACAAGCTCTATCAGCCTGGCCTGCTGGAAACTGACGGCATCTGCAAAGTCTATTTCACCTGCGACAGTCACGAAGAGTTGCTGCCGTTGGAAGAGGCGATCAATGCTCGCTGGGGCGACCGCGTGAACGTCAGCTTCTCGCTGCCGACCTGTCTGGAAGTGATGGCGGGAGGCGTCTCTAAGGGCCACGCGCTGGAGCAGGTTTCTAAGCTGATGGGGTATTCGCTGCAAGACTGTATCGCCTTTGGCGATGGCTTGAATGACTTGGAAATGCTGACCATGTCCGGCAAAGGCTGCCTGATGAGTGGTTCACTGCCGCGCCTGAAAGCCGCAATGCCGGATGCTGAAATCATTGGCTCCAACGCCGATGACGCCGTGCCGCACTATCTGCGCAAAATGTATCTGTCCGAACCAGCGTAAATTCGGCTCTACGAAAGCAAAAAAAAAGCGGGCAAGGTGAAAACCTTGCCCGCTTTTTAATGGCGTTTTACTGCTGTGGCTGAGTCTGCTGGTGTTCTAAATAACTCACCGCTTTGTCCGGGAAGTCAGTGAACAGGCCGTCTACATGGGCTTGCTGATAAAGGATCTTATACAGCGAGTCGACGTTTTTGGCGTACTTCGGCAGATCGTCGGCGCGAACGGTAAACGGATGCACCACCATGTTGCTGGCGTGCGCTTCCGCCGTCATTGGCGTCAGCTTCACGTTGTCCGGCGTGGAGTCGGTTTCCACCAGCATGTGGTAGTCAGGCCCGATACCGTCGGCGTACTCGGCAATCTTCTTCATGGCGCCCGGCTTGAACATCCAATCGTAGTTGTAGTTCACCCACTTGCCGTCTTTCTGCTCCTGCGTCTCATCCCACTTGGTGTAGGCAATCAGCTGAACCAGCTTCAGGTCCATCCCCATTTTCGGCTCAAGCTCATTCTTAATGCGTTTCAGCTCGTTCGGGTCGAAGCATTGCAGATAGACATTGCTGCTTTTGCTGGTGTAGCCGTACTGTTTGAGCACTTCCAGCACCTTGGCGGAGATGTCCTTGCCTTCCTGACGGTGGAACCACGGCGCTTTGATCTCGGTGTAAATCCCGACGTTTTTGCCGGTTGAATGGTTCAGACCCTGAACGAATTCAATCTCTTCCTGGAAGGTGTGGACGCGGAAATCAGACTTGCCCATCGGGAAACGCCCCGGATAGGTTTGCACCTGCTTACCGTCTTTAATATCAAAGCCTTCGGTGAATTTCAGCGATTTGATTTCCGCCAGCGTGAAGTCGATGGCGTAGTAGCGGCCATCTTTACGCGCACGGTTCGGGAAGCGCTGGGCGACATCAGTGACGCGATCCAAATAGTGGTCATGTAAGACGACCAGCTGGTCGTCTTTGGTCATCACCAAATCCTGCTCAAGGAAGTTAGCGCCCTGTGCGTAAGCCATGGCTTTCGCTGGCAGGGTATGTTCCGGCAGATAGCCGCTGGCACCGCGATGCGCGATAACAATCGGCTCGGCTGCGCTGGCGTAACAAGACGTGGCAATCAAACTCGCCAACAGGGTGCCTTTTACTATCTTAGTTAAACGGTTCATCCGTTATGCTCCTTTTGCTAGGTTTGCTTTGTGTTTGTTCTCGCTCAACATAGTCATAATCAACAGGATAACCGCCAGCACGCAGCCGCCAATCATCACGATAAAGCCGCCATCCCAGCCGAAGTAGTCAACGGTATAGCCAACGATGGCACTCGCCGCCACCGAACCCCCCAGATAACCAAACAGGCCGGTGAAGCCCGCCGCGGTACCCGCTGCTTTCTTCGGTGCCAGTTCCAGCGCGTGCAGGCCAATCAGCATTACCGGGCCGTAAATCAGGAAGCCGATGGTGATCATACAGACCATGTCGATGCCCGGATTGCCCACCGGGTTCAGCCAGTACACCACGGTGGCGATCGTCACCAGCACCATGAAGAACACGCCGGTGGCGCCACGGTTGCCTTTAAACACTTTGTCCGACATCCAGCCGCACAGCAGGGTGCCCGGAATCCCAGCATATTCGTAGAGGAAGTAAGCCCAGGAGGACTTATCCAGCGCGAAGTGCTTCACTTCCTTCAGATAGGTCGGTGACCAGTCGAGGATGCCGTAGCGCAGCAGGTAAACGAACACGTTGGCGAGGGCGATATACCACAGCAGCTTGTTCGGCAAGATGTACTGCATGAAGATCTGCTTGGTGGTCAGCTCTTCCTCGGACTTCTCTTTGTCGTAGTCCGGCGGGTAGTCGTTTTTGTACTCTTCAATCGGCGGCAGGCCGCAGGATTGCGGGGTGTCTCGCATGGTGATGAAGGCGAACACCGCCAGCGCGATAGCCGCGAAAGCTGGCATATACAGCGCGGCTTTCCAATCGTTAAACCACGCCATACCCAGCAGGAACAGCAGCGGAGGGATACCGCCACCGACGTTATGCGCGCAGTTCCACACCGACACAATCTGCCCGCGCTCTTTCTGCGACCACCAGTGAACCATGGTGCGCCCGCACGGCGGCCAGCCCATGCCCTGGAACCATCCGCAAAGGAACAGCAGGACAAACATAATGGCGATGCTGGAGGTCGCCCACGGCACGAAGCCCATGAACAGCATCACCGCCGCCGCCAGTATCAGGCCCGCTGGCAGGAAAACGCGAGGGTTGGAACGGTCAGAAACCGAACCCATGAGGAATTTCGAAATACCGTAGGCGATGGAGATGCCGGACAGGGCAAAGCCGAGGTCGCCACGGCTGAAACCTTGATCAATCAGGTAAGGCATCGCCAGCGCAAAGTTTTTGCGCACCAGATAGTAGGCGGCGTAGCCGAAGAAAATCCCCATGAAGATCTGCCAGCGCAGGCGGCGGTACAGGGGATCAACATGGTCGTCTGCCACGGGAGCCTTATGGGCTGCGGGCTTAAAGATACTGAGCATAAACGCCTCCAATGGCATAGATCAGAGCCACTCTCGTGAGCGACTGGCGATAAAACTGAACCTTTCATGTTCTATAACGAACGCCATGCTAGCGATATGCGCGTATGCGAACTGTGATAGATGACAGAATTGTTACAGTTTTATGAAACAGGAGGCGGATTTTGCGGGATTGATTAACAATTGGAAATACGTAATAGCCCATTTTACCGGACAGAGATCACATTTTTGGTTTTTATGTTGCGCAGAAAATCACCGTGGCGCGGTTTTATTCGTTTTTGCGCGAATAAGTCCATAAAGAGGGTAGTGTTTTAGTGTGAAGAGGGGTGACAGGAACTCGGGAGCTGGAAAGTAAAAAGCGGGGCAATAAGCCCCGCTCTGGCAATTCGCAATCTGACTTACTGCACTTTAAGCGTATTGATAATGGCTTCAGCGGCAGTTTGCGCCTGCTGTTGATTATCGGCTGGCAGTGAGATTTGAATCGTCAGCAGGTGGTTATCTACTTTGCCCAAAATGATGGAAGAGTAGGCTTGCTGACCTGCTGAAGAGATGATGCTGTCGTACTGCTGCAACGTCTGCCCGTTGACCTGAATCGACTTATTGGTCACCACTTGCAGGTTGGTATCACGCGCGCGCTGCTGGTCTTGCAGGCGGGTTGCCAGCACTTCCAGTGACTCAGTGGTGTTATCGCCAAGAATAACGATCACCGCTTTTTGGCCGGTTTTATCAGCGTAAACGTGCATATTGTTGGCCTGACTGCCGAGCTTGCCGCTCTGATCACTCATTCCCTGTGGCAAGGCGAAAGTCACTTTGCCGTCGAGCAGGCTTACTGGCACCGTGGTGCTGGCCGCCGCCGCAGGTGCGCCTTTATCGGCCGCCGCTTTGTCACTGGTATTTCCATCACATGCCGCCAGGCCGGCAATCAGCACCGCCATTCCTGCAAATTTCACTAAGTTACGCATAAGGCATCCTTTGATTTTAACGCGCCATAGATTCTTGATTTAACTGCATCTATGGCAACTCATCCAGTAAACAAATGCAAGTCAGATTTATCTTTCGTCCTTGAAGTTGTAGCCGCGTTAGCTGCACTCTTTCATCCGAATCACTGACTTAAGTCAGCTCATCGGAATTCTCTCGTTTGCTGCCTTGCTACAACGTCAATGACTTTAGCTAAAAACCTTGAGTCGCCTGCGATTAGTGTGAACTCAGTGGAAATCGCGCGTCATGGCCGCTCTGCGACAGGCGTTTGAGCAGCATATTGAGCAGCACGCCGTACATCGGCAAGAAGAACACCAGACAGATCAGCACTTTGAAGGCGTAATCCACCATGGCGATCTCCACCCAGTGGTCGGCCATAAATGCATTGCTGCTTTTGTAGAAGGCGATGAAGAAGAAAGACAGAGTGTCGCTGATGTTGCCCAAGAACATGGCGGCGGCGGGCGCAATCCACCAGCGGCGCATTTGGCGCAGGCGGTTGAAGACGTGCACGTCGAGGATCTGCCCCAGCACGTAGGCCATAAAGCTGGCGGTGGCGATACGGGCAACCATGATGTTGACGCTGCTCAGGGCTTCAAACCCTTGCCACTGTGCTTCAAAGAATAGGGCGGAAATCACATAGGAGATCACCAGCGCGGGCATCATGACCGACAAAATAATGCGTCGAGCCAGCGGCGCGCCAAAAATACGCACGGTCAGGTCGGTTGCCAGAAAGATGAACGGAAAAGTGAAAGCACCCCAGGTGGTGTGCAGGCCGAAAGCAGAAACCGGCAGCTGTACCAAATAGTTACTGGAAGTGATGATGGCGATATGGAATAAAGATAGCCATATCAACGCATTAAAGCGCTGTTGCTCAGTGAACGAATACATAGATTGTGGCCTTTTTATACCCTTCACCTGCTCGCTGACGCCTTTGGGCGACAACGCATGATGTCGAGTGTGGTTGATTGGGGTGAGGGAACCCAATGTTTATCGATTTAAGTGCGCGACTCTTTCTGTGAATTCACTCTTAGGGTGAACTAACAATCAAGCGCGCGGCGCGCATGTTAACTGTTTAGACGGGTAATGCAATGGTTAATTTTAGCGCAATCGTTGGCGCAGGTTGCTCCTGAAAATCTGCGGCGTATACTCGTCATCCTTCAAAGCGCGGCGATGTTAGCCGGGCCTACGACGTGAGACAGACCATGAATGATCCCTTTTTGAACCCTGACCACCAGTTAGATGCCTTAGGTTTGCGCTGCCCCGAGCCCGTGATGATGGTGCGTAAAACGGTGCGTGGCATGAAAGATGGCGAAACCCTGCTGGTGATTGCGGATGACCCCGCCACCACCCGCGACATTCCGGGTTTCTGCCGTTTTATGGAACATACGTTGCTAGCGGCCGACACTGAACAGCTGCCGTACCGCTATTTGCTGGCGAAAGGGCTTCTCCAGCCGGAGTAACTGCTTACTGTTTCTTCTTGCGCAGCAGGCGCAACGCGTTGGCGGTGACCAGCGCGGTTGCCCCTGAGTCAGCCAGCACCGCCAGCCACAGCCCGGTTAGCCCCATCAGCGTCGTCACCAGGAAAATCGCCTTCAGGCCCAGAGCAATAGTGATGTTCTGGCGGATATTGGCGCGGGTGGCGCGCGACAGCTTAATCATCTCCGCCAGACCGTTCAGGCGATTGTGGGTCAGTGCGGCATCTGCCGTTTCCAGCGCTACGTCCGTCCCACTGCCCATGGCAATCCCAATCCGCGCCGCCTTCATGGCCGGCGCGTCATTGATACCGTCACCCACCATCGCCGTTGGATGTTTAGCGTTCAGCGCGGTCACGGCCTCGACTTTATCCGCCGGCAGCAGCCCGGCGCGGTAATCAATGCCCAGCCGATCAGCAATGGTTTTGGCGGCGCGGGGGTTATCGCCGGTCAGCATGACGGCAGAAACTCCTAGCGCTTTCAGCTCGGCCAGCGCGCTCACGGCGTCGTCGCGCAGCTTGTCCTGCATGGCGATCAGGCCGATGGCCTTGCCATCTTGCAGCACGGCAACCACTGTTTTACCGGCAGATTCCCATTCGGCGATTTGGCTCAGGCGCTCCTCAGTGACATTTTCACTCGCCAGATGCTTCGGCGCTAATACCTGAATCTTCTTGCCGGACACCACCCCTTCGACGCCAGAACCCGCTAAGGCGCGGCGATCTTGCGCATTGAGTGGCAGAGGGTTTTCCCGAGCCGCGCGGTTGATGATGGCCAGCGCCAGAGGGTGATGCGAACCCGCTTCCACCGCCGCCGCCAGGCTCAGCATCTCGTTATCGCTCGCGCCATCGAACGTCTGAACGTCGGTGACTTCTGGCTTACCTTCGGTCAGGGTGCCGGTTTTATCCAGCGCCACGGTTTGAATTACGGCTAACTGCTCCAGCGCCGCGCCGCCTTTAATCAGCGCACCCTGTCGGGTGGCCGCCGCCAGCCCGGAGGTAATGGCCGCCGGAGTGGAGATCACCAGCGCGCACGGGCAACCAATCAATAGCAGCGTCAGGCCGCGATAAATCCAGGTTTCCCAAGGCAGGCCCATCGCCAGCGGCGGGATCAAAATCACCAGCAGCGACATCAGCATGATGGCTGGCGTGTAGTAACGGCTGAAGGTGTCGAGGAAGCGTTCGATGGGCGCGCGGCGCTCGTCGGCTTCTTCAATCAATTGCAGAATCCGGTCAATGGCGCTGGCTCCCGGCGCTGACGCCACGCTCAGCCTTGCAACGCGGTCCACGCACAGGCTACCGGCGGGGATCTTCTCGCCGGGCTGGCGTTCGACTGGGACGGACTCACCGGTCAGGGCGCTTTCATCAAAGCTGGCCGCGCTGTCGAGCAGCAGGGCGTCGGTTGGCAAACGCCCGCCGGCGGCGACTTCAATCACATCGCCGGGGCGCAGGTCGCTCACCGCCACGCTGACAGGTTTGCCTGCGACCACTTTCACCGCGCTATCGGGGATCAGCGCCATCAGCGACTTCACGCCGCTGCGCGCGCGATTTGCGGCGAACCCTTCCAGCCGCTCGCCAATCATAAACAGCAGCAGGACCATCGCGGCTTCCGCCGTCGCGCCGATAAACAGTGCGCCGAGCGCGGCGACGCTCATCAGGGTTTCAATGGTAAATGGCGAACCGGAGCGGGTAGAGCGAATCGCCTGACGCAGCACCGGCCACAGGCCGACCAGCGTGGTAGCGATAAAGGCAATTTCTCCCAGGCGCGGGCTGACTTTGCTCAGCACCCAGCTCACCGCCATCAGGGCGATTAACGCCAGCAGCGGTGCATACTCTTGCAGGAAAGAAGGGGTTTTCTCCGGCGCGACCTGTGCCGACGCAGACTGCGAATTCAGGGATTGCAGGGTGAAACCGGCACCCGTCACGGCTTGTTGGACCTGCGGGGAGATGTCTGTGGCGGCGTTCACCAGCAGTTTCTCGGTGGAGAACTGCACCTTAACGCTATTTACGCCGGTGATTTTACCCACCGCGGTTTCAATGGTGCGGGCGCAGGCGGGGCAGTCCATGCCGGACACTTTCCAGCTTAATTGCTGGCCAAGCTCGCTGGGATCGCTCTCTTCGTCGGCCGAACCACCGCCGTCGTCTTCTGTAGAAGTTGATGAGTGCTCACTGGGTTGTGTCGCACAACTGTCGGATGCGCAGCAAGCTGACGCCGCGAGCGGCGCTTTATCACTGCAACAGGTAGCCGGATGCGGCTCGCTGTGGGCCTTTTCACTGATTTTATTAATGCGCAGCATGGTTGGCTTGGCGCATTTGTCTGACGCGCAGCCGCAGCGGCTGGTGGCGTGTTTTTGTGGCTGTAACATACTGCCTCCTGTCGAAACAGAGTGGGATTGCCGACAGTCTAATCCTTGGAGTCAACTCCAAGGTCAAGGAAAAATAGCACAGGACGTTATGGGAGACGTGAAATGGCGGAGCCGGGCGGCTCCGCGCAGAAGATTAGAGGTAGAGCGAGCGAACAATCAGGAAGTGGCCGCCGAAATAGCAGGCTGCCACCAGCGCGGCTGCCGCTTTAAACTTGAAGCGATAGCGGCTCACCAGCCAGAACACGTTGCCAAGTAACAGCAGCAGGGTGCCGCACAGCAGGGAGAAAGCCAGATCGGTACTGCGCGCGAAATACTGCTCACCCGCCAGCCACACCATCAGCAGCGTCATGCCGATGTAAGTGGACACCGCCCAGCGCAGTTCCGCCAGCCGCGACCAGATCACCGCCAGCAGTACCGCGCCAATCACAATCAGCGCCAGCGGCAGCGGCCAGAAAAAGGTCAGCGTCATCTGGCTGGCAAAGCTCAGGGTATAGAGCAGATGCGACAGGAAGAAGGCGCCGATGGCGTAGAGGAATCGCTCCTCCGGCAGCAGCAACAGGCCGTCTGCCACCAGCGTCGCCGCCAGACCCAGTAAAATCAGATAGCTGTAAACATTCAGCTCCGGCGCTTGCCAGGCTAAAAGCAGCAGCAGTAATAAGGTGACGGGTTTGAACAGCCAGCGCTGCCAGCGCGGCCCACGGTAGCTGGCATCCACGTATAACCAGCCAGAGAAAAATACGGCAAGAAATGGCCAACTCATTGTTTATCCTTATTTAAAATAAAACCTAGGCAAACAGCTGCCTGTCAGGAAACCGTCCTGTGTTGATTTCAGTGTAGGAGACTGCGCGCCTCGCCGACAATCAGAATCCACCCTGCATTAGTGCAATTGCCCTGCATTTGCCGCTAAAGTGACGCAAAATAACTGTTCCCATCATCAGAGAAGAAACCTGAACCATGAGCAAACCGCCGATGATTTTCCTGCTGGTTTTGGTGGTGATTGCCTTTTTTGCCACCCGCCAATACCTGCACCAGCGCCGCGAAAATGCGGATAACGACGCGGCTCCGCTCAAAGAGATTGCCGTGGAAGTGTCGGCCAAGCGGGACTATCTCTCCCCCAATCGTCGCTCGCGCCAGCGGGAGGAGATTCCAGTGGAAGACCGCAACTATGAAGCTTACTTTAAGCCCCTGACCGGCGGCAGTGAGATAAAGTTAAAAATCGAAATGAAAGAGTACGACGGCTTGGCGAAGGGCCAGAAGGGCGTCTTGCAGGTAAAAGGCACAAGGTTTATCGCTTTTACCGCCGAGGATGGCACGCAAAGCGATAACCTGTTGAAATAATTACTTCTTCGGCGGCAGCGGCGGCTGCTTTTTCTGCCACGCCAGCAGCTCGAACACGCCAAACAGGAAGATGCGCAGCTGGAGCCAGCCACCAATCTTGTTCTGATCTTTACCCTGAGTGGCTTTGAGCAGCATGATTTGCAGGCCGTGCATGAAGAACATGAACACCATGGCGACGTCGAGGAAATACTTCATCGGTTTTGGAAACGGATGAATGATATTCATCAGCAAAAATGCCCAGATGCACAGCATCAACAAGCGACCCACGTTAATTAACATATTACTGCTCCTGTTCAGAATCTTCTTCGCCAGCGTTCGGCGCTATATCTCGATGGTACAAACGGTAAGCCACTTGCCCGGCGACTTTTTCACGATGCAGACGCCAGCCCGCAGGCACTGGGATTGCGCCGTGCTCGACTTCCGCTTCGACATAAATCCAGGCTTCGTCAGCCAGCCAGCCCTGCTGTTCCAGCAAAGTCAGCGTTTCTAGCAAAATGCCTTTGCGGAAAGGCGGGTCGATAAACACGATATCAAAGGGCGTGCCGTTCTTGGCCAGCCAACTTAGCGCGTTGGTGTTCATCACCGTGGCGTTTTTGGCATTGAGCACCGCCAGGTTTTTCTCCAACTGCTGAGCAACCGGGCGTTCGAACTCCAGCAGGGTGGCGCTGCCGGCATAGCGGGAGAGGGCTTCGATACCCAGCGCGCCGCTGCCCGCGAAGCAGTCCAGACAGCGTGCTCCCTGAATCATCGGCGCCAGCCAGTTAAATAAGGTTTCGCGCACGCGATCGGTGGTCGGGCGCAGGCCGGGGCTGTTCGGCACCGGCAATTTTCGTCCGCGCCACTGGCCGCCAATCAGTCGAATTTGACCTGCGGCGGCGGTATTAGGTTTTTTCGCCATATTTCACTTCAATATTACGCCGCCTGTGCAGCGCGCTGGTAAATCAGTTGCCGCTATTCTACTGGTGTGCCGCCGTTGGGGAAACATTTAACATTCCTGATTGAATACTCTCCGTAAATCAATACGCGGGTGTGTAGGGGGCGGGTGGAAAGTGATAGACTGCAAGGCATTATCCTATTAACAATCCGTTCGCCCTGAATTAACGGCGAGGAGTGAAGTTGTAAAATGGCAAAAGATAAAAAACGCGGTTTTTTCTCCTGGTTTGGGCGTGGCCGTCAGGAAGAAGAGCAGCAAAAAACCGAAGCGCAGGAACAAGAAGCTCACATTGAACAGCCAGAGCCGGTTGTTGAATCCCCTTCGTCAGACAGCTTGCCGCAAAAAGAACTTCTGCAAGATGACGCTCACCCTGTAGAAGCCCATCCGCAAGAGACTCAACAAGTCGAAGCTCCCGGGGTTCCGGTCGAGGATCGCCCCGGCGAGTGGGACACCACCACCAGCGCCGAAGCCGCGGTGGAAATCGAACCTATCTATGAACCCGTGCATGAACTTCCTGCCGAGCCGGTGCTTGATGAACTGTCTGCCGAAGAAGCAGTGGCTAAAGATTTAGCCGCTGAAGAGTTGGCAGAAGAGATTGTTGCCGTCACCGAGCAGGTTGCCGTCGAGCAGCATGAAGAACTGGTGGAAGACGAGTTCGTTGAATCCGCTGAGGAAATCGCCGCTGACCAGCATCAGGACGACCTCGACACCATCGACGATGCCATCATTGCCAAAGAGTTGGCGGAAGAAGAGCCGCTGCCTGTCGCGCTGGAACCTATCATCACCCTGCCAGCCAGCGAAACTGAGCAAGATCGCCCGACCAAAGAGGGCTTCTTCGCCCGCCTTAAGCGCAGTCTGGTTAAAACTAAGCAAAATCTTGGCTCAGGCTTTATCAGCCTGTTCCGCGGCAAGAAGATCGATGACGATCTGTTCGAGGAGCTGGAAGAGCAGCTGATCGTTGCCGACGTGGGCGTCGAAACCACCCGTAAAATCATCACTTCGCTGACCGAACACGCTAGCCGCAAGCAGTTGAAAGACGCGGACGCGCTGTACGGCAAGCTGAAGGAAGAAATGTCCGAAATTCTGGCCAAAGTCGATCAACCGCTGGATGTCAGTGGCAAAAGCCCGTATGTCATTCTGATGGTTGGCGTAAACGGCGTGGGTAAGACGACCACTATCGGTAAATTGGCGCGCCAGTTTGAAGCCGAAGGCAAATCGGTGATGCTGGCGGCGGGCGATACCTTCCGCGCGGCGGCAGTAGAACAGCTGCAAGTGTGGGGACAGCGCAACAAGATCCCGGTGATTGCCCAGCATACTGGTGCAGATTCCGCCTCGGTAATTTTCGACGCCATTCAGGCCGCCAAGGCCCGTGGCATCGACGTGTTGATCGCCGACACCGCCGGGCGTTTGCAGAATAAATCGCACCTGATGGAAGAGCTGAAGAAGATTGTCCGCGTCATGAAAAAACTGGACGAAGACGCCCCTCATGAGGTTATGCTGACGCTCGATGCCAGCACCGGCCAGAATGCGGTAAGTCAGGCAAAATTATTCAATGAAGCCGTGGGTCTGACCGGTATTACTTTGACTAAACTGGACGGTACTGCCAAAGGTGGGGTTATCTTCGCCATCGCCGACCAGTTTGAAATTCCTATCCGTTACATCGGGGTAGGTGAAGGCATCGAAGATTTACGGCCATTTAAGGCTGACGATTTTATTGAGGCACTTTTTGCCCGAGAGGATTAATACGGATGATTCGCTTTGAACAGGTCAGTAAAGCTTATCTAGGCGGGCGACAGGCGCTGCAAGGCGTCGATTTTCACATCCAGCAAGCTGAGATGGCTTTCCTGACAGGTCATTCCGGCGCGGGTAAAAGTACCCTGCTGAAATTGATATGTGGGATTGAACGCCCAAGTGCCGGACACATTTTGTTTGGCGGTCACGACATCAGCCGCCTGAAAGCCAGCGAAGTGCCGTTTTTGCGCCGCCAGATTGGCATGATTTTCCAGGACCACCACCTGCTGATGGACCGCACGGTGTATGACAACGTGGCGATGCCGCTGATCATCGCCGGGGCCAGCAGTGAAGATATTCGCCGCCGCGTCTCCGCCGCTCTGGACAAAGTGGGGCTGCTCGACAAAGCGAAGAGCTTCCCGATTCAACTCTCCGGTGGTGAACAGCAGCGTGTCGGCATCGCTCGCGCCGTGGTGAATAAACCTGCGGTATTACTGGCGGATGAACCGACCGGTAACCTTGATGATGCGCTTTCGGAAGGCATTTTGCGTTTGTTTGAAGAATTCAACCGTGTAGGCGTGACCGTTTTAATGGCAACTCATGATATGGCACTGATTGCCCGTCGTAACTACCGTACACTGACCCTGAGTCAGGGGCGTATGGCGGGAGGCTCGCATTATGGCCAATAGCCCTAAGCCGACCAAAACAGCCAAAAGCGCGCGCGTCGCGAAAAGCAAAGCCCTACAGGGCGGCTGGCGTGAGCAGTGGCGCTACGCGTGGATGAACGCCTTGGCCGACATGATGCGTCAGCCTCTGGCGACCTTGCTGACTATCATGGTTATCGCAATTTCCCTGACTCTGCCGAGCGTCTGTTATTTGGTGTGGAAAAACGTCAGTACCGCCGCCGAGCAGTGGTATCCGACACCACAGCTGACGGTTTACCTAGACAAAGCGCTGGATGACAACGCGGCCGAAAATGTCATTAAGGCATTGAAAGCCGAGGCGGGTGTCGACAAGGTCAACTACTTGTCACGCGACGAAGCCATGGGCGAGTTCCGCAACTGGTCTGGCTTTGGCGGCGCGATGGACATGCTGGAGCAGAATCCACTGCCCGCCGTGGCGATCATTACGCCGAAGATGAATTTCCAGGACTCCAACACGCTCAATACCTTACGCGACCGCGTGGCGGCCGTGCAGGGGGTCGATGAAGTGCGAATGGATGACAGCTGGTTCGCAAGGCTGGCGGCGCTCACTGGCCTCGTCGGGCAGGTGGCGGCGATGATTGGCGTGCTGATGATTGTCGCGGTGTTCTTGGTTATCGGTAACAGCGTGCGGTTAAGCATCTTTAGCCGCCGCGACACCATTAACGTGATGAAGCTCATCGGCGCGACCGACGGCTTTATCCTGCGGCCTTTCCTTAACGGCGGCGCGATGCTTGGTTTCTGTGGTGCCTTGCTGTCACTGATCCTTTCCGAAGCCTTAGTCTTGCGCTTAGAAAGCGTGGTGACGCAGGTGGCGAAAGTGTTCGGCACCACCTTTGACCTGCACGGTCTCGCGTGGGATGAAAGCCTGCTATTACTGCTGATTTCCGCGATGATTGGCTGGATCGCAGCCTGGCTGGCAACCGTACAACATTTACGGCGATTTACACCACAATAGCGATTTTTTGGTATACTCTTCTCCTGCTGCAAAGGATCCTGTGCAGGGGAAGAGCTGATTTAGCGTTCCAACATCTTGTCTTACATCTCTTCCTCCCTGAAAGCACGAATTCCCTATCCGGTAGCCAGTTCGTCACATAAAGTCGCTAAGCTGCAATTGCGCAGATTAGGAACTTTACGTGCAATTCGCGGTCTTAGAGTGTGGTAAAAATTTACCTGCTGGCGGTGAATGGGCGCACTGACTCTCACCAGACATGCAGCAAAGATGAGTGAGAAAAGCAGTATTCAGAAAAGCAGTAAATATGAAGGGCTCTGCGTTGTTTTTGTTAGTACGCCGTTAGGGCAATGCGGTATTCACTCCGCAGCAACGCAGTATAAAACCTGCATAACGTCATACATGAGAGGCTTTGAATGACAAAAGAAATGCAAACTTTAGCATTAGTTCCCCAAGGTAGTCTGGAAGCCTATATTCGGGCCGCCAATACTTATCCTATGCTCACCGCAGAGGAAGAACGGGCGCTGGCTGAACGGCTGCATTACGATGGTGATCTGGAAGCAGCGAAACATCTGATCCTGTCTCACCTGCGCTTTGTTGCTCACATCGCCCGCAACTATTCAGGCTACGGTCTGCCACAGGCTGACCTTATCCAAGAAGGTAATATCGGCCTGATGAAAGCGGTTCGCCGCTTTAACCCAGAAGTGGGCGTGCGTCTGGTCTCCTTCGCGGTGCACTGGATCAAAGCAGAGATTCACGAATACGTGCTGCGTAACTGGCGTATCGTGAAAGTCGCTACCACTAAGGCGCAGCGCAAGTTGTTCTTCAACCTGCGTAAAAACAAACAGCGTCTGGGCTGGTTCAGCCATGACGAAGTGGAGCACGTTGCTCGCGAGCTGGGTGTCACCAGCAAAGACGTTCTGGAAATGGAATCTCGCATGGCCGCACAGGACATGACGTTTGACCCGACTCCGGACGATGAACCACGCGACGGTGCCGCGATGGCGCCGATGCTTTATCTGCAAGATAAGAGTTCAGACTTTGCAGAAAGTATCGAGGAAGATAACTGGGATCGCGACGCGACCGACAAACTGAGCTATGCAATGGAAGGTTTGGACGAGCGTAGCCAGGACATCATCCGCGCCCGCTGGTTAGATGACGACAACAAAACCACTTTGCAGGAGCTGGCCGACAAGTACGGCGTTTCCGCAGAGCGTGTTCGTCAGCTTGAGAAGAACGCGATGAAGAAACTGCGTTTGGCGATTGAAGCCTAAGCAGCTCTTCAGCCGCTGTACTTCAGCAAATAAAGAAAAAGCGACCTGCGGGTCGCTTTTTTTATGCCTAAATTTCAGCGTTCAAGCCGTTTAGCGATTCCATTCCCAGCCATCGGCGGTTTTATGGAATTTACAGGCCAGCATAAAGGCATCGAGGACTGGGTCAGCTTCGGCTTTCATCGTCCAGTGGGTGATTTCCGGCATCTGCGCCAGCGTATCCTCTACCAGATATAAACCCACGCCGCGGCGACGGGTCACTTCGCGCACCAGCAAATCCTGCAGTTCAGCACTTTCGCCTGTCAGGCTGACTTTAACCGCCGCCAACAGACGCTCGTTAAATTTTGCAGCGAACAGGGCGCGGTTCCCACTGAGCCAGCTTTGCCACTCGGCAGGAGAATGCTCCGGCCAGATTTTTGCCAGATCTATCAAGTCTTGCGCACTAAGCGAATCGAGTTTTTGAATGGTTAATTTCATGAGGCGAACAGGCAGATAAACAGGCGCACATTATAGCGGATTGACCGCCAGCGGGGCGCGTAACTTTTTTTGTACAGTAACAGAGCAAAAACTTTTTCGGCGATCCAACTATAAGCGATAAATGTTGGCTTTAATCAGTAAAGGCAGCGTTAACCGCTGTAGTCGTTGGCCATAGCCGCATTTATACCCAAATAAAATTCTGTTTACACCTCTTGTTTCTGATTGTGACATTTGATTTGCAGCAGAATATTCCTGTTTAATGGCATGAAAAATAAAGTCTTATTTGAAAATAAGACCCGATAAGCCGCTAACGTATTATAACTTATAACAAATTTCTTAAGTGACGATATTTTAAGCAGGCGAGAAATGCCAAAACAACACAACAAACACACATCACAAATCATTAGATGGGGTATCAGGATGAATATGAAATCAGGAAAAGTATTGCTGGCCGGCTGTATCGCATTGGCAATGAGCCAAGCCGCCGTGGCGAAAGACATCAAAGTCGCCATCGTCGGCGCCATGTCAGGCCCGGTAGCGCAATACGGCGACATGGAGTTCACCGGCGCAAAACAAGCTATCGCTGATATCAATGCTAAAGGCGGCATCAAGGGTGACAAACTGGTTGGCGTGGAATACGACGATGCCTGTGACCCGAAACAAGCCGTGGCGGTGGCCAACAAAGTGATTAACGACGGTATCCGTTATGTTATCGGCCACCTGTGCTCTTCTTCTACTCAGCCCGCTTCTGACATTTATGAAGATGAGGGCGTGCTGATGATCACCCCTGCCGCGACCAACGCTGACCTGACCACCCGTGGCTACAAGCTGATTATGCGCACTACCGGTTTGGACTCCGATCAGGGCCCTACGGCGGCGAAATACATCCTCAATACTATCAAGCCACAGCGCATTGCCGTGGTTCATGACAAGCAGCAGTACGGCGAAGGTCTGGCGCGCTCCGTGCAGGATAGCCTGAAGAAAAACGGCGGTAACGTGGTGCTGTTCGAAGGTATCACCGCAGGCGACAAAGACTTCTCCACGCTGGTGGCGCGTCTGAAGAAAGAGAACGTCGATTTCGTTTACTTCGGCGGTTACTACCCGGAAATGGGCCAGATCCTGCGTCAGTCAAAACAAGCCGGTCTGAATGCGAAATTCATGGGTCCGGAAGGCGTGGGTAACTCTTCCCTGTCCAACATCGCCGGTGATGCTTCCGAAGGCATGCTGGTGACTCTGCCAAAACGTTATGATCAGGTTCCTGCTAACCAGCCAATCGTTGATGCGCTGAAAGCCAAGAAACTGGACCCAACTGGCCCATTCGTCTGGACCACTTACGCTGCGCTGCAAGCTCTGACGACCGGTATGGAACGCAGCGGAAGTATGGAACCGGCTGACATCGCCAAAAACCTGAAGTCTCAATCGGTGGACACCGTGATGGGCCCACTGAGCTGGGATGAGAAGGGCGACCTGAAAGGCTTCGAGTTCGGTATTTTCGAGTGGCACAAAGACGGTACTTCTACCCCAATTAAACCATAACCGCAGCAAAGTGGTTCTTCCCTCCCTCTTCTGAAAAGGGGAGGGAGTTGCACCAGTTATCAAACCCTTGAAGTAAAAGGATAGGGTATGTCAGAGCAGTTCCTATATTTCATTCAGCAGATGTTCAACGGCGTGACGTTGGGCAGCACCTATGCGCTGATCGCCATTGGCTACACCATGGTTTACGGCATTATCGGCATGATCAACTTCGCCCACGGCGAGGTGTATATGATCGGCAGCTATGTCTCTTTTATTGTCATCGCCGCGTTAATGATGATGGGGATCGACGCCAGCTGGTTGCTGATCGGCGCCGGATTCATCGCCGCGATTGTGATCTCCAGTGCCTACGGCTGGAGCATTGAGCGCGTGGCCTATAAGCCAGTGCGAAATTCTAAACGCCTGATTGCGCTGATCTCCGCCATCGGGATGTCGATATTCCTGCAAAACTACGTCAGCCTGACCCAAGGCTCGCGCGACCTCGCGCTGCCAAGCCTGGTGACGGGCCAGTGGACGCTTGGCGTCGCCAACGGCTTTGCCGCGACTATCAGCACCATGCAGCTCATCATCTGGATTGTGACTTTTGTCGCCATGCTGGCCCTGACGCTGTTTATCCGCTATTCCCGCATGGGTCGCGCCTGTCGCGCCTGCGCCGAAGATTTGAAAATGGCCAGCCTGCTGGGCATTAGCACTGACCGCGTGATCTCCCTGACCTTCGTTATCGGCGCATTAATGGCGGCGGTGGCGGGCGTGCTGCTGGGGCAATTCTACGGCGTGATTAACCCGTACATTGGCTTTATGGCGGGGATGAAAGCCTTCACCGCGGCGGTTCTCGGTGGCATCGGCAGCATTCCGGGCGCGATGATTGGCGGCCTGATTTTAGGCGTAGCCGAAGCCCTGACCTCGGCCTATCTCAGCACCGAATATAAAGACGTGGTGTCGTTTGCCCTGCTGATCGTGGTGTTGCTGGTGTTGCCAACTGGCATCTTGGGTCGCCCGGAGGTTGAGAAAGTATGAAGCATCTCAACCTGTTTAACGCGCTGCTCTCCGCCTTCGTTTTACTGGTTTTAGCCTCCTTTATCATGGGGCTGCAACTGAGCCTTGATGGCACCAAGCTGGTGGTGAACGGCGCAGGCGAAGTGCGCTGGACGTGGATTGCCATCGGCTGCGCCGTGGTGTTCGTCTTCCAGCTGTTCCGCCCGTTAATGAGCAGCGGCCTGAAGAAAATTTCTGGCCCAAGCTTTGTCCTGCCGAGCTTTGATGGTTCAACGCCGAAGCAGAAACTGCTGGCGCTGGTGCTGATTATTGCCGCTATCGCGTGGCCTTTTATTGTCTCACGCGGCACGGTGGACATCGCCACCCTGACCCTGATCTACATCATGCTTGGCCTTGGGCTGAACGTGGTGGTTGGCCTGTCTGGCCTGCTGGTGCTGGGCTACGGCGGTTTTTACGCCATCGGTGCCTACACCTACGCGCTGCTGAATCACTATTACGGCATCGGTTTTTGGGAAGCGTTACCACTGGCCGGTCTGGTTTCTGCCGCCTTTGGCTTCCTGCTTGGCTTCCCGGTGCTCAGGCTGCGCGGCGACTATCTGGCGATCGTCACCCTCGGCTTTGGGGAAATTGTCCGTATTCTGCTGCTGAACAACACCTCGATCACCGGCGGGCCGAACGGCATTAGCCAAATTCCAAAACCGACGCTGTTTGGTCTGGAATTTAGCCGCACCCCGCGCGACGGCGGCTGGGACACCTTCAGTAACTTCTTTGGCGTGGCCTATGACCCGAGCGATCGCATCATCTTCTTATATATGGTGGCGCTGCTGTTGGTGGTCTTGACCCTGTTCGTCATCAACCGCCTGCTGCGCATGCCGCTGGGCCGCGCGTGGGAAGCCCTGCGTGAAGATGAAATCGCCTGCCGCTCGCTGGGCCTTAACCCGACGCGCATCAAGCTCACCGCCTTTACTATCAGCGCCGCGTTTGCCGGTTTCGCCGGGACGCTGTTCGCCGCGCGTCAGGGCTTCGTCAGCCCGGAATCCTTCACCTTCGTCGAGTCCGCCTTCGTGCTGGCAATCGTGGTATTGGGCGGTATGGGCTCGCAGTTTGCGGTTATTCTGGCGGCGATTTTGCTGGTGGTGTCGCGCGAACTGATGCGTGATTTGAATGAATACAGCATGTTGCTGCTCGGTGCATTGATGGTTCTGATGATGATCTGGCGTCCACAGGGCCTGTTGCCGATGAAACGCCCACAGTTGAAATTAAAATTGTCTAAAAGACAAATCGCCGACAAAGGAGAGCAAGCATGAGTAGGCAACCTCTCTTGTCAGTAGAAGGTTTGATGATGCGTTTTGGCGGCCTGCTGGCGGTGAACAACGTGGCGTTAAACCTCAATCAGGGCGAAATCGTCTCGCTGATTGGCCCCAACGGCGCCGGTAAAACCACGGTGTTTAACTGCCTGACCGGTTTTTATAAGCCAAGCGGCGGCACCATCAAGCTGCGCGACCAGCATCTCGAGGGTTTGCCGGGCCAGAAGATTGCCCGCATGGGCGTGGTGCGAACCTTCCAGCATGTGCGCCTGTTCCGCGAAATGACCGTGATTGAAAACCTGCTGGTAGCCCAGCATCAACACCTTAAAAGCGGCATGCTGGCTGGCCTGTTTAAGACGCCGGGCTTTCGTAAAGCCGAGGCAGAAGCCTTGGACCGCGCCGCAGACTGGCTGGAGCGCGTCGGCTTGCTCGAACTGGCAAACCGTCAGGCGGGGAATCTGGCTTACGGCCAGCAGCGCCGTCTGGAAATCGTCCGTTGTATGGTGACGCGCCCTGAAATCCTGATGCTCGACGAACCCGCCGCCGGGCTTAACCCGCGCGAAACGGAAGAGCTAAACCAGCTGATCGCCGAGCTGCGTAACCAGCACAATGTGTCAGTTTTATTGATCGAACATGACATGAAGCTGGTGATGGGCATTTCGGACCGCATCTATGTGGTGAATCAGGGAACGCCGCTGGCACAGGGCACTCCGGCAGAAATTCGTAATAACCCAGACGTCATTCGTGCGTACTTGGGCGAAGGGTAAGGGGCAGAACGCGATGTTGTCATTTAATCAGGTATCCGCCCATTACGGCAAAATTCAGGCGCTGCACGAAGTCAGCCTGCACATCAATAAGGGTGAAATTGTTACCCTTATCGGGGCCAACGGCGCGGGCAAAACCACGCTGCTGGGTAGCCTGTGCGGCGAGCCTCGCGCCAGCCATGGCTCTATTGTTTTTGAAGGTCAGGACATCACCCAGTGGCCGACCGCCAAAATCATGCGTGGCGATATCGCCATCGTGCCGGAAGGGCGTCGGGTGTTTTCGCGCATGACGGTAGAGGAGAATCTGGCGATGGGCGGCTTCTTTGCCACCCGCGACCAGTATCAGCAGCGCCTCCAGCGCGTGTTCGAGCTGTTCCCACGTTTGAAAGAGCGTCGCGCTCAGCGTTCCGGCACCATGTCCGGCGGGGAACAGCAGATGCTGGCGATTGGCCGGGCATTGATGAGCCAGCCGCGCCTGCTGCTGCTCGACGAGCCTTCGCTAGGTTTAGCACCAATTATCATTCAGCAGATTTTCGACACTATCCAACAGCTGCGTGAAGAGGGGATGACTATCTTCCTGGTCGAGCAAAACGCCAATCAGGCCTTGAAGCTGGCGGACCGTGGCTACGTGCTGGAAAACGGCCACGTGGTGCTGGAGGACAGTGGCGCAGCTCTATTAGCCAACGAAGCTGTACGCTCTGCCTATCTCGGCGCTTAGCTTACCCTGCATCCTTCACGCTGCCTCTGCGTTGGCTGCCTTCATTCACCCCAGTCACTTACCTGTGTAAGCTCCTGGGGATTCATTCAGTTGCCGCCTGGATGCAACGCAAATGATTTTGGGTAAGTGGTAGAAGGCTTAAATCTTAAGGACATCTTCGGATGTCCTTTTTACTTTTATTTTTCTCTCTTTCGTAACTCTGCTGTCACCTGCCTGTAACCAAATCATTATTTTTCTGTCATTTATGCATGTCATGTTAGCTCCCGAATAAGAAGATCCTTACGACACCGTCACTACACAGCCCTCTTCAGGAGACAAGCATGCTTAAGCACGCTGTTACAAAAACGACACTTTGCATTGCACTGGCATTCGCGTTCAGCACCCAGGCGATGGCGGTAACGGAAATACCTTTCTGGCACTCAATGGACGGCGAGTTGGGCAAAGAGGTGAACTCTCTGGCCGACCGTTTTAATCAGGCTCATCCTGACGTCAAAATCGTGCCGGTTTACAAAGGCAAGTATGATGAAAGTCTGGCAGCAGGCATCGCGGCTTACCGTAGCGGCAAAGCGCCAGCCATTCTGCAAGTTTATGAAGTAGGCACGGCGACCATGATGGCGAGTAAAGCGATCAAGCCGGTCTACGAAGTCTTTTCCGACGCGGGCATCAAAGAAGACGTTTCCCAGTTCGTTCCGACTGTCTCGGGCTATTACTCGGATTCTAAAGGGCGCCTGCTGTCACAGCCTTTCAACAGCTCCACGCCGGTGCTGTACTACAACAAAGACGCCTTTAAGAAGGCTGGCCTGAACCCTGATCAACCGCCAAAAACTTGGCAGGACATGGCGGCTTACACTGAGAAGCTGCGTCAGTCAGGCGTGAAATGTGGCTACGCCAGCGGCTGGCAGGGTTGGATTCAGATTGAGAACTTTAGCGCATGGCATGCTCTGCCAATCGCCACCAAAAACAACGGTTTCGATGGCACTGACGCGGTTCTGGAATTCAACAAACCGTTGCAGGTCAAGCACATCCAGATGCTGGAAGACATGAACAAGAAGGGTGATTTCACCTACTTGGGTCGTAAAGACGAGTCCACCGCCAAGTTCTACAACGGTGACTGCGCGATGACCACCGCGTCTTCAGGTTCACTGGCTGACATCCGTCAGTACGCTAAATTCAACTACGGCGTGGGCATGATGCCTTACGACGCAGACGTGAAAGATGCGCCACAGAACGCCATCATCGGCGGCGCAAGCCTGTGGGTGATGAACGGTAAAGATAAAGAAACTTACAAAGGCGTTGCTGAGTTCCTGCAATTCCTGACTACTCCGGCTATCGCCGCTGAATGGCACCAGAAAACCGGTTACCTGCCAGTGACGACCGCGGCTTATGAGCTGACTAAGCAACAAGGCTTCTACGAGAAGAACCCAGGTTCTGACGTAGCGACTCGCCAGATGCTGAACAAGCCACCATTGCCGTTCACTAAAGGTCTGCGTCTGGGCAACATGCCACAGATTCGTACCATCGTAGACGAAGAGTTGGAAAGCGTGTGGAGCGGCAAGAAGACGGCTCAGCAGGCTCTGGATTCAGCTGTAGAGCGCGGTAATCTGTTATTGCGTCGCTTCGAAGCTTCCACTAAGTAACTATCGGCTACTGCGCTTCGCCAGTCTGGGATTGGGCAGTGCTCGAAATCCTCATGGACTCAATGTCCACTGTGGTTTCTGCGCGCTGTCCGCACCCAGTCTGGCTTTGCTCGCTACGCCTCGTACCGAGTTGCCTTTCTTCGATTCTATCTCTTGTCTTTTCGCTTTAACGAGTAACCCACTATGAGTTCACATCGCCCCGGTTTTGGTTGTAGCTGGCTGCCTTACGCGCTGGTGTTGCCGCAACTGCTGATCACCGTGATTTTCTTTTTATGGCCTGCCGGTCAAGCCTTGTGGTATTCGGTGCAAACGCTGGATCCTTTCGGTTTATCGAGTGAGTTTGTCGGACTGAGCAACTTCAAACAGCTGTTTCATGACTCCTACTACCTCGACTCTTTCTACACCACGCTGAAATTCAGTTTCCTCGTGGCGTTTATCGGTCTTGCTGTTTCGCTATTTTTTGCCGCGCTGGTGGACCACGTGGTGCGCGCTAGCCGCATTTACCAGACGCTAATGATCCTGCCGTACGCCGTCGCGCCCGCCGTGGCCGCCGTGCTCTGGATGTTCCTGTTTAGCCCCGGCCTCGGCCTTATCACCCACTTCCTTGGGTCAATCGGCTATGACTGGAACCACGCGCAGAACAGCGGACAGGCGATGTTCTTGGTGGTGTTGGCCTCGGTCTGGAAGCAGGTCAGCTACAACTTCCTGTTCTTCCTCGCCGCGCTGCAATCTATCCCTAAATCTCTGGTTGAAGCCGCCGCCATTGACGGCGCGGGCCCGGTGCGCCGCTTCTTCAATCTGGTGCTGCCGCTGATTTCGCCAGTGAGCTTCTTCCTGCTGGTGGTTAACTTGGTTTACGCCTTCTTCGACACCTTCCCGGTGATTGATGCGGCGACCGCGGGCGGCCCGGTTCAGGCCACTACCACCCTGATTTATAAGGTTTACCGCGAAGGTTTCGCCGGTCTGGATCTCTCCAGCTCCGCCGCGCAGTCAGTGGTGTTGATGGTGCTGGTATGCGGCCTGACGTTTATTCAGTTCCGCTTTGTCGAGCGTAAGGTGCGTTACCAATGATTGAGAACCGTAGAGGGCTGGATATTTTCAGCCACACCATGCTTATCCTCGGCGTGCTGGTGATCCTGTTCCCGCTGTACGTGGCTTTTGTCGCGGCAACGCTGGATAACAAACAGATTTTTGAAGTGCCGATGTCGCTCATTCCGGGTTCACACCTGTGGGACAACATCCGCACTATCTGGACGCAGGGCGTGGGCGACGGCAGCCCGGCCTTTGGTCGCATGCTGGTGAACAGCTTTATCATGGCGATGGTCATCACTATCGGTAAGATTTCGGTGTCGATGCTGTCGGCTTACGCCATCGTCTACTTCCGTTTCCCGCTGCGTAACCTATTCTTCTGGCTGATTTTCTTGACGCTGATGCTGCCGGTAGAAGTGCGTATCTTCCCGACTATTCAGGTGATTTCCAACCTGAACATGATGGACAGCTACACCGGCCTGACGCTGCCCCTGATGGCCTCGGCCACCGCCACCTTCCTGTTCCGCCAGTTCTTTATGACCTTGCCGGACGAACTGCTGGAAGCCGCGCGTATCGACGGCGCGAGCGCCATGCGCTTTTTCTGGGACATCGTCCTGCCGTTATCGAAAACCAATCTGGCGGCGCTGTTCGTTATCACCTTTATCTACGGCTGGAACCAGTATTTGTGGCCGATCCTCATCACCAGCGACGCCTCGATGGGCACGGCGGTGGCGGGAATTAAAAGCATGATCTCTTCCGGCGACGGTTCCACCCAGTGGAATCAGGTCATGGCAGCGATGATTTTGACTTTATTGCCCCCGCTTGCGGTGGTGCTCCTGATGCAGCGCTGGTTTGTGCGCGGTCTGGTAGACAGTGAGAAGTAATACGACATGGCAAATTTAAAACTACAGGCAGTCACTAAGTCCTACGACGGTAAAAATCAGATTATTAAAAGCATCGACCTGAACGTCGCCGATGGCGAATTCATCGTGATGGTCGGTCCGTCGGGCTGTGGGAAATCTACTCTATTGCGCATGGTAGCCGGTTTAGAACGCACCACCAGCGGCGATATTTATATTAATGATCAGCGCGTTACCGAGCTGGAACCCAAAGATCGCGGCATCGCGATGGTGTTCCAGAACTACGCGCTTTACCCGCACATGAGCGTGTATGACAACATGGCCTATGGCCTGAAAATTCGCGGCTTCGGCAAGGCGCAGATTCAGGCGCGAGTTGAAGAAGCGGCGCGTATTCTGGAGCTTGGCCCGTTGCTAAAACGCAAGCCGCGCGAACTCTCCGGCGGCCAGCGTCAGCGCGTCGCCATGGGTCGTGCCATCGTGCGTGAACCGGCGGTCTTCCTGTTCGACGAACCGCTGTCGAACCTTGACGCCAAGCTGCGCGTGCAGATGCGTCTCGAGCTGCAACAGCTGCACCGCCGCCTGCGCACTACCAGCTTGTACGTGACCCACGATCAGGTTGAGGCCATGACGCTGGCCGAGCGGGTGATCGTGATGAACAAAGGTATTGCCGAGCAGATTGGTACGCCGTCAGAAGTTTATCGCCGCCCGGCAACGCTATTTGTTGCCAGCTTCATTGGCTCCCCGGCCATGAACCTGCTGCCGGGCACGCTAGCCAGCAACGGCAGTTCGCTGGTGATGGAGGGCGGTTTCGAGCTGCCCCTCAGCCAGCCGCGCCCGGAGTGGGGCGGACGAGAGTTGACGGTGGGTATTCGACCGGAGCATATTCAGCTGACTGACGACCCGCAGGCCGGTATTCCAATGAACCTCAACACGTTGGAACTGCTCGGCGCTGACAACCTGGCGCACGGCAAATGGGCCGGTGCGGGGGTGGTGGTGCGTCTTAATCACGAAGTTTGCCCTGAGCCGGGCACGCAGTTGCGTTTGGTTTTGCCGACGAACGCGTTACACTTTTTCGATTCAAACAGCGGTTTAAGAATGGAGTAAACATGACAGTTTGGCCTTATCCACGGATTGTGGCGCATCGGGGCGGTGGTTCTTTGGCCCCGGAAAACACCCTTGCTGCCATTGATGTCGGCGCCAAGTACGGCCACACCATGATTGAGTTCGACGCCAAGCTGGCGCAGGACGGCGAAATTTTCCTGTTGCACGACGACACACTGAACCGCACCAGCAACGGCTGGGGCGTGGCGGGTGAGCTGAGCTGGGACAAATTGCGCCAACTGGACGCCGGTGACTGGTACGGCGCGGCGTTCAAAGGTGAAAAACTGCCGCTGTTGGCCGAAGTGGCCGAGCGCTGCGCGCGCCACAACATGATGGCGAACATTGAGATTAAACCGACGACCGGCACGAATACCGAGACGGGGAGCAAAGTGGCGCTGGCGGCCAAAGAGCTATGGCGCGACCACCCTGCGCCGCCGCTGCTCTCTTCTTTCGAGTTCGACGCTCTGCTGGCGGCCAAGCAGGCCGTTCCCGAGCTGCCGCGCGGTTTACTGCTCGACGAGTGGCGTGATGACTGGAAAACGCTGACTGACCAACTGGAATGCGTTTCCCTGCATATCAACCATAAAGAGCTGACCGAAGCGCGGGTGAAAGCCTTGAAAGACGCCGGTTTGCACATTCTGGTGTACACCGTTAACTCGCCACAAAGCGCCCGCACCCTGCTGGCATGGGGCGTTGACTGCATCTGTACTGATGCTATTGACGATATCGGCCCAGATTTTGCGTAAAAATTGAGTTCGAAAAGAGGGGATATCTGCACTGCTGATATCCCCTTTTTCATTTTATTAGCGGGCTTGAGACTGCGCCAGTGCGGCACGATAAGCGGTGATCGCATTCATGCAGGCGGGCACTCCGGCGTAAATTGCCATCTGAATCACGATCTCCAGCAACTCCTCCTTGGTCACGCCAACATTCATCGCGCAGCGCATGTGCAGCTCCAGTTGAGGCTGGGCATGGCCTAGCGTGATCAGCGACGCCACGGTCAGCATCTCGCGCGTTTTCAAATCAATGCCCGGCCGTCCGACCACCGCGCCAAAGGCGTAGTCAGTGATCAGGCGCGGCAGGTCGGGGTCCAGCTCGCACAAACGCGCACTCACGGCGTCTGCCAAACCCGGCTCCAGTTTTTCCATAATCGCACGGCCATACTCGGTGAGTTCGTTACCTGATTTCATGCTGCTTCTCCTGATAAGTGGGAAATGTTACGGGTGTTAACGGGGATAATGGCGACCAGCAGCAATGACAGGCCCATAGCCACGCCAGCGATGCTCATCAAGACGGGAATACTCATCGCAGCAACCAGCCATGCGCCGACCAGCGCGCCACAGCCGATGGCGGCGTTAAAGCAGGAGACGTAAATAGCCGTGGCGGGGAAAGCGTTCTCGGCGGCGGTGCGTAATACCCAAGTTTGGAAACCGACAAAAATTCCCGATACGGCCAATCCCCACACCACAATCAGCGCCATGATCTGGCTACCCGTCAGCGCGGCTCCCCATAACCCGAGCACGAGAAGCGTGGCTGTAATCATCACGATAGAGAGTGAAACCAAGGGCTTAAGCCATTTGTCGATGAAGATGCCGGTGATGAAATTGCCAGCCAGCCCCGCGACGCCAAACATCAGCAGCATGAGCGGGATCAGGCGGGAAGAGAGAGCGTGTAGGCCCTGAAGCCAAGGCTCGATAAAGGTAAAAGCGGCAAAGTGCGCGGTAATGGCCAGCAGCGTTGCGGCATAGATTTTCCATAAGGTGCTTGAACGCAGCACGCGGCGCATGGCTTCAAGCCCTAATGTGCTGGCGCTTTTGACTTGTGGCACCATCAGCGCGATACCCAGATAAGCCACGATGCTCAGTGATGACATCATCCAAAATGCCGGACGCCAACCGAAGTTAAGCCCGATATAGTTCGACAAGGGGACGCCGAACACGCTGGCGGCCGACACGCCGCCAAATACCACGGAGGTAGCGACGCCGATATAGCTGGCGGGCACCATCGCGACCGTCGTCGCGCCAATCATCGCCCAAAACGCGCCGTGGGCCAGTGCGCCAATGACTCGCGCGACCAGCAGCCACGAGTAACTATCTACCGTGGCGCACAGGCTGTTGGAGATAAACATCACCGACATAAGAATCAGCAGCAGCCTTTTCTTTGGAAAATTTCCGAGAAAAATCGATGACAGCAGGGCACTGATGGCCCCCACCCACGCGAACAGCGTCACGGTTAGCCCAATCATGGATTCTGATTGCTGTAAGCCTCGCGCCATAGGCGTTAAAAGCCCAATAGGGGCCAATTCAGTAGTAACAATAGTGAAGGCGGAGATGGCGAGGATAAGCAGCGCCAGCCACGTTTTTATGCCCAGAGACGGGTGAGTATCTTGAGAGGTTTTCATGATGTTCCTTGGATGCTGAGAAACCAATAATCTTCACCTCCCACCATACGCAGCGTGATTTTTTAGAGAATTGTTAGTTTTGTAATATCAATTAGGTATCACCAAGGGCGAGACAAGTGCTAATTTGGGGACATTGGGTCTCAGTGAATAACAGCGGGAGTTGCACGTGAATGATTTCAGCGTAAATCTGCCTACGATTAAGCAGTTACAGTGCTTTATCGCCGTGGCGCATGAATTGAATTTTCGCCGTGCCGCCGAGCAGATGAAAATGAGCCAGCCGCCGCTGACCCGGCAGATTCAGACCCTCGAAGCCCTTCTTGGTCAGCCGCTGTTTATCCGCAATACCCATCAGGTGCAGCTAACCGAGGCCGGTAAGCAGTTGCAGCGTCAAGCTAAACCTTTGATTGAACAACTTTCACGTTTGGTAAAAGAGATCAAAGTAGAAAGTGAAAAGCTCAGAGTGGGCGTGACCCGCGCGCTGGATTTCACCCTCATCCCCTCGATTCATGCGCATCTGGCCGCCCTGATGAATATCGACGAGGTACTCTCTTACCATCTGAATTCTCGCCAGCTGTTGAAAATGCTCGATAGCCAGAGTCTGGACATTGTCTTTACGGGAGAAAAGTCCTCGGGGCATGACGACGAGTTCGACTTCTTCTGGCTGCACCAGGAGCCGCTGATGCTGGCTTTGCCTTCATCGCACCCGGCAAGTATTCAGGAGCGGGTGTCGCTGAAGGACGTCGCCGACTTAGCCCTGTTTTGGTTTTCGCGCAGTGCAAATCCGAGTTTTTACGACAAATGCGAGCAGGTGTTTAACGCGCTGCCTTTTGCTTTGCAGTTCAAACCAGAGTCCGAGGATTCATTGCTGACTTTGGCCAACGTGGCGCGGGGAAACGGTATGGCGCTGATGCCACAATCCATGTGTTTATCGACCAGAGAAGGGCTGTGTTATCGCAAACTGGATGAGCAGACTTCGAGCCAGCTGAATATTGATGTCTATTTGGCGACGCGGAAAAATGAGCAGCGGGAACATGTGCTGGAGGCGGTGAACGTATTCTTACCAGAAAAAAAGGATATTAAAAAATAACAAAAGGCGCGGAAGCCGCGCCTTAATAATTTAAAAACTTATTCTTTAATTAATTGGCTGTATTCGGCATGACATATTATTAAAAATTGTACTGTTTTTCTCTGTTTCATAGCCTGATTCGACTTTTTTCTGCAAATTAAAACAATATTCTTCATGCTCTGTTGCAGCCTGTGTGCAAGATAAAAGGATAAGTAATGATAAAATTGCAAATATTAATAAATGTACGAAGGACCAAATGAAAGCCCTTTTCTTTGAAATAAAAGGGCTCACGGTGCTTATTACTATAGCTTTGTATGAAGATATTATTGAGCCGCCTAAAAATGCTCCAGCAATGAAGAGTGCTATTGGATTTGCATATTTTAAAAGTGGAGAAATAAAATAACTTAATACTAATGCGAAAATCCCATAATGAAAAAAATAATTAAAGAAATGTTTTTTTAGTTTATCTAAAGCTTCCATTTCCTCGTTTTTAGGATTGTGATTATAGTCTTTTTTTACTAATTCAAAATAGTGATCTTTTTTTCTTTTAAAATAATTCGACGTAGTTTTATTATTCATTTCCTGTAATTTCCTTATGAGTTAAATAAACTAAAGAATTTAGTGAAAATAGATTAATATATCAATAACTTAATTGCATGGAAAAGTATTTATATACAGGGGGAAGGGAAACGCGTTCAGGATGGGGGAAGTAGGGCGTCATATTAAATTGCCCCGCCGCGTTAAACAGCGGGGTAAAACTCTGACTTAATTCTGCTGCAGCGGCTGGCCCGGACGATTTAGCTGCTGGGTCTGCAGACGCTGCTGGTTGCTTTGAATTTGCGAGCGCAGTTTGAGCTGTTGCTGCTGCTGGTTATTGCGCAGGTCTTGCTGCAATTTCTGCTGCTGGATCTGCGAATTGGTTTGTTGCTGCTGCTGCATCCGTTCTTGCGAAGGGTTACTCAGCAGCTGTTGGTTGCGGTCAGGCACTGACACGGTGTTCGCCGAGGCGGCCTGAACGGCGAAAAGCAGGGGAATAGCGGCTACGAGCCCATAACAACGTTTCATCAGGTGATCCTCCAGTCAGTCATGATTTAAGTCTACGACATATCACCGGGTTGTGTGGTCCCCCATGGCACGGAACGCTCAAAGCGTGGGTCAGGTCTCGTTAGGTCAATAAACGCACAGTGGTAAACCCACTTTAAGGTTCTCTACTTTGCAACATCCGTTACAATCAGCCTATCTTTTACTTTTTCAGGCTGAACTTCGTGCCGTTACTCGTTATTACCACCATTTTGTGGGCTTTTTCATTTAGCCTCATCGGCGTCTATCTGGCGGGTCAGGTTGACAGCGTATTTTCCGTGCTGGTGCGGCTAAGCCTCGCCGCGCTGGTGTTTTTGCCGTTTCTGCGCTGGAAGGGCTATCCGGTAAAAACCCTGCTGATGTACATGGCCGTCGGCGCGATGCAGCTCGGCATCATGTATTTGATTAGCTTCGAAGCCTATTTGTACCTGTCGGTGCCGGAATTCCTGTTGTTCACGGTGATGACGCCGCTCTACGTGACGCTGATTTATGACCTGATCAGCGGGCGTAAAATCCGCAAAGGCTATGCCCTGTGCGCGCTGCTGGCGGTGGTCGGCGCGGCTATCATTCGCTACGACCATATCAGCGAACATTTCATCATTGGCCTGCTGTTGGTGCAGGCGGCGAATATCTGCTTCGCCATTGGTCAAGTCGGCTATAAACGCCTGATGGAAACCCACCCGATGCCGCAGCACACGGCGTTTTCATGGTTCTACATCGGCGCGCTGATTTGCGCCGTGGTGGCGTGGTTCCTGTGGGGCAATCCGCAAAAGCTGCCCACCACCGGCCTGCAATGGGGCATTCTGATCTGGCTCGGCGTGGGGGCTTCGGCTTTAGGGTATTTCATGTGGAACTACGGCGCGACGCAGGTGGACGCGGGAACGCTGGGGATTATGAACAACTTCCACGTCCCGGCCGGGCTGCTGGTTAACCTCGCCATTTGGCAACAGCAGCCGCACTGGCCGAGCTTTATTATTGGTGCGGCAGTGATAATGGCTTCACTGTGGGTGCACCGACGTTGGGTTTTAGGGCATCACGGACAAACGGCAGATGGTCGCACGCGTGCTGCCGGGTCGAACGAATAAAAGCTTCCACAATAGGTTGGCGCTGCTCGCCATCGCGCACGGCGGCGTACAACCTGCTCCACAAGCCATCTCCCAGCGTTTTAGTGACCACCAGTCCCTGACGTTCAAAGCTCTCCACCACCCAGTGGGGCAGCGCGGCAATCCCCATGCGGGCCGACACCATCTGAATCAACAACAGCGTGTTATCGACGCTTTTCAGCGCCGGGCTGACGCCTGCCGGTTCCAGGAAGTGACGCCAGATATCCAGACGCTGGCGCTGAACCGGGTAGATCATCAGGATTTCCGCACTTAAATCTTCCGGCGTGATAATCGCCTGCTTGGCCAGCGGATGGTCCGGCGCTAGCACCAGACGCACTTCAAAATCAAACATTGGCGAATAGTGCAGACCACTGCGCGGCAGGATGTCGGAGGTCAGCACCAAGTCCAGCTCGCCCTGCTGTAGCGCGGGCTGCGGGTCGAAAGTGACGCCAGATTTGAAATCCATCAGCACATTGGGGAAGCGCAGGCGGAAGTTATCCAGTGCCGGTGTCAGCCACTGAATGCAGCTATGGCACTCAATCGCGATACGCAATGACGCCTGATGCGGCTCGCTGCAAGCCTGTAGCGCCTGCTGGATTTGCGGCAGCACCTGTTCAGCCAAGTTAAGCATGATTTCACCCTGCGGCGTAAAGCGTAGCGGCTGGCTTTTTCGCACGAATAGGCGGAAACCCAGACGCTGCTCCAAATCGCTGAACTGATGCGATAAGGCAGACTGTGTCTGGTGTAGCTGCGCGGCGGCAGCGGCCAGCGACCCGGTATTACGTAGAGCTTGTAAGGTCCGCAGGTGTTTCAGTTCAATCATGAGAGTCCTTCACCGTGTCATGAATTATTTGCGCTTGTGCAATATACAGTACCTGCGGATTATGGATGTGTAAACATCTGGACGGCTAAACAGGAAGATAAAGATGACCATTTTGAACCATACCCTCGGTTTCCCTCGTGTCGGTCTGCGTCGTGAACTGAAAAAAGCACAAGAGAGTTACTGGGCTGGCAACAGCACTCAGCAAGAATTACTGGCTACCGGCCGCGAACTGCGCGCCCGTCATTGGAAGCAACAGGCCGACGCTGGCGTGGATCTGGTCCCCGTCGGCGACTTCGCTTGGTACGACCACGTTCTGACCACCAGCCTGCTGCTGGGTAACGTGCCAGCGCGTCATCAGAACGCCGACGGCTCTGTCGATCTCGATACCCTGTTCCGTCTGGGGCGCGGTCGCGCACCTACTGGGAAACCCGCTGCGGCGGCGGAAATGACCAAATGGTTCAATACCAACTACCACTATATGGTCCCTGAATTCGTGAAGGGGCAGCAATTCAAACTGACCTGGACCCAACTGTTGGAGGAAGTGGACGAGGCGCTGGCGCTCGGCCACAAAGTAAAACCCGTGCTTCTCGGCCCACTGACTTATCTGTGGCTGGGTAAAGTGAAAGGCGAGCAGTTTGACCGTCTTTCCCTGATCAACGACATTCTGCCGGTTTACCAGCAAGTGCTGGCTGAACTGGCTAAGCGCGGCATCGAGTGGGTCCAAATCGACGAACCCGCGCTGGTTCTGGAACTGCCAAAAGCCTGGCTGGATGCCTACCAGCCTGCTTACCAGCAGCTTCAGGGCAAAACCAAACTGCTGCTGACTACCTATTTCGACAGCGTGGGCCACAACATTGATACCATTCGCCAACTGCCGGTGCAGGGGCTGCACATCGACGCCGTGGCGGGGCGCGACGATCTCGCCGCCGTGGCTGACCAACTGCCAAAAGAGTGGCTGCTCTCTCTTGGGGTGATCAATGGCCGTAACGTTTGGCGCGCCGACCTGAGCACCTGGTTCGAGCGCCTCAAGCCGCTGGTGGCTGGCCGCAATGTCTGGCTAGGCAGCTCGTGCTCACTGCTGCACAGCCCAATCGACCTGAGCGTGGAAACGCGTCTGGATGAAGAAGTGAAAAGCTGGTTCGCCTTCGGCCTGCAAAAATGTGCCGAGCTGGCGCTGCTGGCGTCTGCTCTCAATGACCCTAAACCAGAGACGCTGGATAAACTGGCCCAATACAGCGCGCCAATCCGCGCCCGCCGTGACTCCAAGCGTGTGAACAACGCCGCCGTTGGCCAACGCGTCGCCGCCATCACTGCCGCAGACATTGAGCGGCCGAGTGTGTACACCACACGCGCCGAAGCCCAGCGGGCGCGCTTCAAACTGCCTTTATGGCCAACCACCACCATTGGCTCTTTCCCACAAACTACTGAAATCCGTGGCCTGCGCCTGGACTTCAAACAAGGCCGCTTGGACAACGCCAACTACCGCACTGGCATCAGCGAGCACATCAAACAGGCGATTAAAGAGCAGGAGCGTCTGGATATCGACGTGCTGGTTCATGGCGAAGCCGAGCGCAACGACATGGTGGAATACTTCGGTGAGCATCTGGACGGTTTCGTCTTCACCCAAAACGGTTGGGTGCAGAGCTACGGTTCCCGCTGCGTTAAACCGCCGGTGATTATTGGTGACGTTAGCCGCCCGCAGGCAATAACCGTGGAGTGGGCCAAGTACGCCCAGTCTCTGACCGAGCGCCCGGTGAAAGGCATGCTGACTGGCCCCATCACCATTCTCTGCTGGTCTTTCCCGCGTGAAGACGTCAGCCGCGAAACCATCGCCAAGCAGATTGGTTTGGCGCTGCGCGACGAAGTGGAAGATCTGCAAAACGCCGGTATCGGCATCATCCAGATTGACGAACCCGCGCTGCGCGAAGGGCTGCCGCTGCGCCAGTCGGAGTGGAATGCCTACCTGCGCTGGGCCGTCGACGCCTTCAAACTGAACGCCGCGATTGCCAAAGATGACACGCAGATCCACACCCATATGTGTTACTGCGAGTTCAACGACATCATGGATTCCATCGCCGCGCTGGATGCGGATGTGATAACCATTGAGACTTCACGTTCGGATATGGAGCTGATCGAAACCTTCAAAGAGTTCGATTACCCCAACGAAATCGGGCCGGGAGTTTACGACATTCACTCACCCAACGTGCCAAGCGTCGAGTGGATTGAGAACCTGCTGCGCAAAGCCGCCGACAGCATTCCGGCCGAGCGGCTGTGGGTTAACCCAGACTGCGGCCTGAAAACCCGTGGCTGGGCCGAAACCCGCGAGTCACTGGAAAACATGGTGAAAGCGGCAAAACGCCTGCGCGCCGAGCAGCTCTAATCTGGCACTAAAACCGTCCCTATGAATGTTAAGGAGCACGCCGGTGCTCCTTTTTTATGGGCCGGAATGCTCCCAAAATCCGCCGTTTTCGCTCGTTTTCCCTTATTCCCCGCTAGGCTTAGTAAAGACTTTACTGAGACTAACCAAGGAGAGAACAATGAGCAGATTCACAGACAAAGTTGTCGTCGTGACCGGGGCTGGTTCAGGTATGGGGGCAGCAACGGCAAGGCGTTTTGCCAGTGAGGGTGCGATTGTGGTGCTGGTCGGGCGCACCAAAGAGAAGCTGGAAAAAGTCGCCCAGTCATTGAGCAGCACGCAGTACTACATTCATATCGCCGACGTGTCGAAAGCGCAGGACGTCGAGCGCATGGCGGCGGTTATCAACGATAAATTTGGCCGGGTTGACGTGTTGGTCAACGGCGCGGGCGTGGTGGCGCAGGGTAAAGTCACCGAGGCCAGCCTCGAAGACTGGCATAAGGTGATTGAAATCGATCTCAGCGGCGTCTTTTACTGCACCCGCTTCTTCATGCCAGCGCTTATTAAGAGCAGGGGCAATATTGTGAATATTTCGTCGGTCTCGGGCATGGGCGGCGACTGGGGCATGAGCTTCTATAATGCGGCGAAAGGCGGGGTGAGCAACTTCACGCGCTCAATTGCGATGGACCACGGCAAAGACGGCGTGCGGGTCAATGCGGTATGTCCGTCGCTGACCTTTACCGATATGGCTGAAGACATTAAAGACAACCAGCCGCTGTTGGATAAATTTGCAGAACGCATTCCGATGGGGCGCGGCGCCGAGCCAGAAGAGATTGCCGACGTGATTGCCTTCCTGGCAAGCCACGATGCGCGCTTTGTTACCGGGGTTAACCTGCCGGTCGATGGTGGCCTGATGGCCTCCAACGGCCAGCCGCAGCAGGCTTAATCAGGTGACTTAATCTGGTTAATAGGGCTGTCCGGCGGGCAGCCCTTCCCACGTTTTACTTGATTCCGTATTGCGCGAACCACTGCAACATACGCTGCCAGCCATCGGCGGCGGCTTCTGCGTCGTAGCTTGGGCGATAGTCAGCATGGAAAGCGTGACCTGCTTCTGGATAGACCACGATTTCAGCCGTGGCGTTTGCCGCGCGCAATGCCTGACGCATGGTTTCTACGCTTTCGAGTGGAATACCCGCATCCGCGCCGCCGTAGAGGCCCAGCACTGGCGCACTCAAATCCACTGCTTTATCAACCGGATGGCTCGGGCTTGTCAGGGTTTTATCGCCCACCAGCTTGCCGTACCACGCCACGCCGGCTTTCAGCTGCGGGTTGTGTGCGGCATACAGCCAAGTGATGCGACCGCCCCAGCAGAAGCCGGTGATCGCCAGTTTTGACTTGTCGCCGCCGTGCTGAGTGGCCCAGTGCGCGGTGTGGTCGAGGTCAGCCAGCACCTGTTTGTCCGGCACTTTGCCGACCACTTTACTGATAATATCGCTGACCTCGGTGTAGTCACGCGGGTCGCCCTGACGGAAATAAAGCTCAGGCGCGATCGCCATATAGCCCTGTTTCGCCAGTCGGCGGCAAATATCTTGAATGTGCTCGTGGACGCCAAAAATTTCTTGTACCACCAGCACGATAGGTAATTTTCCGGTGTAGTTTTCCGGGCGCGCCAGATAGGCCGGCATGTCCTCTCCTTGAGAGGGAATAGTGGTTTGCCCGGCGTGCAGCCCTTCAGTATCTGTGTGTAGCGTGGTGCTGGCCACGGGAGTTACGGCAGGTGCGAAGCTTGTTGGAGCCTGTTTTACTTGTGGAGTGGGTACAGGTAAATCGTCGTTCTTCATCTCGGTCTCCATGCATTTCTTATCTAATGAGTGGCGCTATTGTTTTTAAACTATAGCTGCAAACCTACGACGGCAAGGTACTAGACATATCCTATAGTTAGAGATTGAGCAAAAAAAGTCTCAAGACAGGTGCTCACAAATCCCGAACGAATAGAAGCCGAAACAAGAGGAGTCATGTTCAATGTCGAAATCTACATCTAATAAAAAGAGTGAGAAGAAACAGGTCAGCCGCGCCCCCGCCACGGGCATTGAATCTACACAACCCGGTCTAGGAAGCCTTGCCCCGGCTGACGGCTCACAGAAGCCCAGCGCTAAACCTACACCGCCAGGAAAAGAACCCACTGCTCCCGGCAGTGCCAAAAGCCCTGAGAACAGCAACGCAAAATTAGATTCCCTTGAAGTCCACCGTAAGAATGGTGAAAAGCGTGCCCTGACCACCAACCAAGGCACCAAAATCTCTGACGATCAGAACTCATTAACCGCAGGTTCGCGCGGGCCGACGCTGCTCGAAGACTTTATCCTGCGCGAGAAAATCACCCATTTTGACCACGAACGCATCCCCGAGCGTATCGTTCACGCGCGCGGCGCGGCGGCTCACGGCTATTTCCAGCCTTATCGCAGCCTTGCCGATGTCACCAAGGCGGATTTCCTCTCCGATCCTAATAAGAAAACGCCGGTTTTTGTCCGTTTCTCCACGGTACAAGGCTCGCGCGGCTCGGCGGATTCAGTGCGCGATATTCGCGGCTGGGCCACTAAGTTCTATACCGAAGAAGGCGTCTATGACTTAGTCGGCAATAACACGCCGGTGTTCTTTATTCAGGATGCGCACAAATTCCCCGATTTCGTCCACGCGGTTAAACCCGAGCCGCACAACGAAATCCCACAGGGGGCCAGCGCCCACGACAGCTTCTGGGATTACATCTCTCTGCAACCTGAAACCTTGCATAACGTGTTCTGGGCGATGTCAGATCGCGGTATCCCGCGCAGCTATCGCACCATGGAAGGCTTTGGCATTCACACCTTCCGCTTCGTCAATGGCGAAGGGAAATCGACCTTCGTGCGATTCCACTGGAAGCCGCTGGCGGGTAAAGCCTCGCTACTGTGGGATGAGGCGCAGAAGCTGGCGGGGAAAGACGCTGATTTCCATCGCCGTGATCTGTGGGAAGCCATTGAAGCCGGGGATTACCCAGAGTATGAGCTGGGCGTGCAGCTGATCCCGGAAGAGGATGAATTCAAATTTGATTTTGACTTGCTCGACGCCACCAAGCTGATCCCTGAGAAGCTGGTGCCAGTCGAAATCGTCGGCAAAATGGTGCTCAACCGCAACCCGGACAACTACTTTGCGGAAACCGAGCAGGTGGCTTTCCACCCAGGCCACGTAGTGCCGGGCATCGATTTCAGTAATGACCCACTGCTGCAAGGGCGTCTGTTCTCTTACACCGACACCCAAATCAGCCGACTTGGCGGGCCGAATTTCCACGAAATCCCGATTAACCGCCCGACCTGCCCGTACCACAACTTCCAGCGCGACGGCATGCATCGGCAGGACATTGATACCAATCCGGCCAACTACGAGCCGAATTCACTCAATGACAACTGGCCGCGCGAAACCCCTCCGGCGGCTAAAGGTGGCGGTTTTGAGAGCTACCATGAGCGAGTCGATGGCGACAAAGTGCGCCAGCGCAGCGAATCCTTTGCCGAGTTTTACTCACAGCCGCGCCTGTTCTGGCTTAGCCAGACGCCAACCGAGCAGGATCACATTGTCGCGGCGTTCTCCTTTGAGTTATCCAAAGTGGCCCGGCCTTATATTCGCGAACGCGTGGTCGATTTGCTGACCCGCATTGATGTCACGCTGGCACAAAAAGTGGCGAAAAATCTGGGTATCGCGCTGTCTGACGACGCGTTGAAGACTCAGCCGCCGAAGCCGGTTAATGGTTTGACCAAGGATGAATCGCTCAGCCTGTATGCCAGTGGCAAAGGGGTGATCAAAGGGCGTCAGGTGGCGATTCTGCTCAGCGACGGCGTGAATGCCGCCGACGTGCTCAATGCGTTGCAGGCTCTTCAGGCCAAGGGCGTACATCCGAAACTGTTAGCCAGTCACTTAGGCAATATTGTTGCGGACGATGGCTCAACCTTGCCGATTGATGCCACTTTTGCCGGTTCGCCGTCCATTACCGTTGACGCCGTGCTGGTGCCACATGGTCATATTGATGCGCTGCTGATGAGTGGTGATGCGCGCCATTATGTCCTCGAGGCTTATAAGCACCTGAAAGTCATTGGTTTAAGTGGTGATGCTCGTCGCTTCAAACCTTTGCTGGGTCTTGAAGATAAGGCGGCGGAAGAGGGGATAGTAGAAGCGAATAAAGCCGAGGGGGCGTTACTAAAAAGCTTCCTGCAAGAGATGGCAAAACACCGCATTTGGTCCAGAAGTGCTAAGGCTGAAAGCGTTCCAGCCTGATTTCTAGCATTAAGATCTCTATACTCTCTGTTTTACAAGGACAAGGCATTGGCGGCTAACGCCAATGCCTTAATTGTTTGTCTGGATGCAGTGTCTGACGCCGTTTGAAAAATCATCAAATCAGCTCTCTAATGTGATTTTAATCACATTTTTAATGTATGCGATGTTTTGGTTATTACATCAAAGTGACCTTTGTCACGAAAAAGCGTCACAATGAACGGTAGAGTAGCTGGGTGTCCTCCTGCGAAAAGATGACCTTAAATAAGAGGAGTTTGTTATGTCTCAATCTGATGTTTTCCACCTTGGCCTGACCAAAAAAGATTTGAATGGCGCTACCTTGGCAATCGTCCCAGGTGACCCTGAGCGCGTTGAAAGAATCGCCAACCTGATGGAGAACCCTGTGCGTCTGGCTTCTCATCGCGAATTTACTTCATGGCGTGCCGAGCTGGATGGCAAGTCAGTGATCGTGTGTTCTACTGGTATCGGTGGCCCATCCACTTCTATCGCGGTTGAAGAGTTGGCCCAGCTGGGTATCCGTACTTTCCTGCGTGTCGGGACTACGGGTGCCATTCAGCCACACATCAATGTCGGTGACGTACTGGTGACTACCGCGGCTGTCCGTCTTGATGGCGCGAGCCTGCACTTTGCACCAATGGAATTCCCAGCGGTGGCTGATTTCGCCTGTACCACTGCGCTGGTGGCAGCAGCCAAAGAAGTGGGCGCTGAACCTCACATTGGCGTGACGGCTTCTTCTGACACCTTCTATCCGGGTCAGGAACGTTACGACACCTACTCCGGCCGCGTGGTTCGTCGCTTTAAAGAGTCGATGAAAGAGTGGCAGGAGATGGGCGTGATGAACTACGAAATGGAATCAGCCACCTTGCTGACCATGTGTGCAAGTCAGGGCTTACGTGCCGGTATGGTGGCGGGCGTTATCGTCAACCGTACTCAGCAAGAGATCCCAAATGCTGAAACCATGAAAAAGACCGAGAGCCACGCGGTTAAAATCGTTGTTGAAGCTGCACGTCGCCTGATCTAAGCGAAATGTAACATTTCTATGGGCTGCTTCGGCGGCCCATTTTTTTATCTTATAAACCGAATCTGTTAAGGTCTGGGAAGAAAAATTCCAACAAAAGGGCCTGTTATGACAGCAACTATCCTGCTTCATCCTTCGCTGACTCCTCTTGAGGGAGGCATTAACTTTCGCGAACTTGGCGGCAACACGGCTGCCGATGGCCGACGCATCAAGCGCGGCTGGCTCTATCGTTCAGGCTCCCTCGACTCACTCACGCCGAAAGATTGCGACTTCTTAAGCAAGGTGCCGGTGGCCCATATTCTCGACTATCGCGACGCCGACGAAGTGGCGGCCAAGCCCGACGTGCTTTGGCAAGGTGTCCAGTATCACCACGCGCCCGCCAACCCTCTGAGTCACGAAGTGAGCGCCAACCTCGAACATTTGACCCAGCAGACCATCGACGCCTTCGACCCTGAAACCTTTATGCTCGAGCTGTATCGTCGCTTGCCTTTTAATAATCCGGCTTATCAGCAGTTGGCAACCCTGCTGACCCAGCCAAACGGCGGCGCGATTGTTCAGCACTGCGCCGTGGGTAAAGATCGCACGGGCATAGGCTCGGCGCTGGTGCTGTTCGCGCTGGGGGCCGATCGCAACACGGTGCTGGAAGATTATCTGCTGACAGAAACCACCCTCACGCCTTTCCGCACCTACATGCTCAACAAAATGTCGATAAAACTGAATGACAAGGCGCTGGAGAAGTTCGGTTATGTCCTCTCCGTGCGGGAAGCGTTTATGGACACGGCGTTAAAATCCATTGATGACCTCTATGGCTCAACCGACCTTTGGTTAGAGAAAGAGTACGGATTAACGGCTGAGTTGCGCCAGAACCTGCGCGACCGTTATCTCGAGTAACTGCCTCTATTTTGCTGATATTATTGATATTGCCTGACGATACTCACAAGGAAGCCCTTTGACCATTAATGACGTAATCCACCTCACTACTGAGTTTGTTCGGGCGCACGAGCCGTGGGCCATACCCATTGTCTTCTTTCTGGCATTCGGTGAGTCATTGGCCTTCCTCTCACTGCTTTTGCCTGCCACGGTGATTTTGCTCGGGCTTGGGGCGCTGATTGGCGAAAGCGGCATCCCATTCTGGCCGATTTGGGCAGCTGCGGCCGCCGGTGCTTTCTTCGGCGATTGGCTCTCGTATTGGGTTGGCGCACATTTTCAGGATCGCGTCGGCAACTTCTGGCCCTTCTCCAAACACCCGCAAATGCTGGTACGCGGGCACGCCTTCTTTGAAAAGTGGGGTATGCCGGGGGCCTTTATTGGCCGCTTCTTCGGACCACTGCGCGCCGTGGTGCCGCTGGTGGCGGGAATTTGCGGCATGCCGCAACGTTATTTCCAAATCGCCAACATTTCATCAGCACTGATTTGGGCCTTTGGCGTGCTGGCGCCGGGCGCTTTTGGCATCCAGTGGCTCAGTCACTGGTTCTAATCCTGCCGTCGGGAATGCTGCGGCACAAGAGGGAAGAGTGGGATAAATCCACTCTTGCGAGACGCCTCGCAAAGCTTCTCACTGATGCATAATGTGCTGGACATGCATACAGTGTGACATTACCTTGACCGCAAGAATCGATTGAGATGGAGAGCGCGTGGATATCAGCATTTTATACCTCGTGGGCGGGGCTTTGGCGGGCTTGCTATTAGGCTGGCTGATTGCCAGTTTGCGCCAACAAAAGAATCAAAGTGAGCATGAGACTCAGCGTCGGCTGATTCAGCAAACCGTTGACCAGCAAAAGGCGGAGATCGACCAGCTGAAAGCCGAGCGCCAGCAGTCGCAGCAGCAACAGCGCGAGGCCGAGCTTGAGCTTCGCCAACTGCATAGCCAAGTCGCGGCTAACCGTGAAAAGCTGCAAGGGCTGGCTCACTGGCAAAGTGAGTGTGAGCAGCTCAATCAGGAGCTACGCGCCCAGCGCGAAATTAACAGCGCCCAAGAGGCGGAGCTGCGCGAAGTTTCTACCCGTTTGGATGAAACCCGCATGGCCGCGGAAGATAAACAGCGTTTGCTGATCAACAGTGAACAACGCCTCACCAGTCAGTTTGAAAATCTGGCTAACCGTATCTTTGAACACAATGGGCGTCGGGCCGACGAGCAAAACAAGCAGAGCCTCGATAAGCTTCTGCTGCCCCTGCGCGAACAGCTCGATGGGTTCCGCCGTCAGGTGCAGGATAGCTTTGGGCAGGAAGCGCGCGAGCGCCATACCCTTTCCCATGAAATTCGCAACCTCCAGCAGCTGAATGAGCAGATGGCGCGCGAAGCTATCAACCTCACCAAGGCCTTAAAAGGCGACAATAAAACGCAAGGTAACTGGGGTGAAGTGGTACTCAGCCGGGTGCTCGAAGCCTCTGGCCTGCGCGAAGGCTATGAGTACCAAACGCAGGTCAGCGTGCAGGTTGATACCAACAGCCGCATGCAGCCGGACGTGATTGTCCGTTTGCCACAAAACAAAGACGTGGTGATTGACGCCAAAATGACGCTGGTAGCCTATGAGCGCTACTTCAACAGTCAGGACGACACCGAGCGTGAAATCGCCCTGAACGAGCATATTGCTTCGGTGCGCGGGCACATTCGCCTTCTGGGCCGTAAAGATTATCAGCAGCTGCCGGGGCTACGCAGTCTGGATTACGTCTTGATGTTTATCCCGGTGGAGCCGGCGTTCCTGCTGGCGATTGACCGCGAGCCGGAGCTTATCAGCGAGGCGCTCAAGCACAATATTATGCTGGTCAGCCCAACCACCCTGCTGGTGGCCCTGCGCACCATCAGCAACCTGTGGCGCTACGAGCATCAAAGTCAGAATGCCAAACGCATCGCCGACCGCGCCGCCAAGCTTTATGACAAACTTCGGCTATTTGTTGATGACATGGAGTCTATTGGTCAAAGCCTTGAGAAAGCGCAGGGCAGTTATCGACTGGCTATGAATAAATTGGCGCAGGGCAGGGGCAATCTGGTCGGGCAGGTGGAAAGTTTCCGTACCCTGGGTGTGGAAGTTAAGCGCCCCATCAGCCCTTCTCTGGCTGAACAGGCTGTTTCTGAGCATGAGCCAGAAGCCACGGAGGCTCTCGACGAGCCGCTGGCCGATGACGAAAACAATCTTCCATTGAGTCGTTCAGACCAGCAGCCGGAGGAGAACTTCCCGGCGCGCGAATAACGGCTTCACTCACTGCTATTAGCCAAGGATGCGATTAGTGAATATCTTTGGCTTTTCTATCAGCATCGGTGATGGGGCTTTCCTTGGGGTTCTGGTACACTTTCCCCAACAGTTTGACTGAATAAGCGGGCATAAAATATGGAAAAGCAGACGCAGGAAACCACCCATTTCGGTTTTCGTACCGTAGCCAAAGATGAAAAAGCAGAAATGGTCGCAGAGGTCTTTCACTCCGTTGCCGCTAAATATGACTTGATGAATGACCTGATGTCCTTCGGCATCCACCGTATCTGGAAGCGTTTCACCATTGATAGCAGCGGTGTTCGTCGCGGCCAGCGCGTGTTGGATTTAGCTGGCGGTACCGGCGATCTGACGGCCAAGTTCTCGCGCTTAGTGGGCGAGCAGGGCGAAGTCGTTTTGGCTGATATCAATGACTCTATGCTGAAAATGGGACGTGAGAAGCTACGCAATCTGGGCATCGTCGGTAACGTCAATTACGTGCAGGCCAACGCCGAAGCCTTGCCGTTCCCAGACAACTACTTTGACTGCATCACCATCTCTTTCGGCTTGCGTAACGTCACCGAAAAAGAAAAAGCTCTGCGCTCGATGTTCCGCGTGCTGAAGCCAGGTGGCCGCCTGCTGGTGCTGGAATTCTCCAAGCCCCTGCTGGCCCCATTGAGCAAAGCCTATGACACCTACTCTTTCCATATTTTACCGCGTATTGGCGGATGGGTTGCTCAGGACGAGGAAAGCTATCGCTATCTGGCGGAATCTATCCGTATGCACCCTGATCAGGAAACTCTGAAAGGGATGATGGCGGATGCCGGTTTCGAGAATGTGACCTACAGCAACATGACTGGCGGCATCGTAGCTCTGCACCGTGGTTTCAAGTTCTAAGATGGATAAGCCGATGTTGTTGACGCCGTTACTGACCGCTGGGATTGAAACCTCGCTGAATTATCTGCTGTTCAGAGAGCGTGGGCTGAAGGCTGCACGCACTCGCTTAGTAGGAAAAGTGCTGCGAATTGAGCTGCAAGAGCTGAATGCTCCGCTGACCTTCGTGTTCAGCGAGCAGAAAATCGATGTGCTCGGGCAGTGGGACGGCGAGGCGGATTGCACCGTGTCAACAAAGCTCTCCGTCCTGCAAAAACTGCGCGACAGACAGCAGCTTTCTCCTCTCATGCGCAGCGGCGAGCTTATCGTTGAAGGTGATATCTCCGTCGTGCAGCAATTTTCTGCGTTGTTTGAACTGGTCGAGTGGGAGCCTGCCGAGCTGCTGGCTCCTTATCTGGGGGATGTTGCGGCTCAGGGCATTTCGCAAGCTATCAGCGGTGGTTTACGTTTTCTGCGTCATGGCGTTAAGCAGCAGCAAAGCTATGTTGCTCAGACCTTGACGGAAGAGTGGAAGCTGGCGCCCGGCCCGTTAGAAGTCGTCTGGTTTAGTGAAGAAGTCTCTGCATTAACCCGCGAACTGGACGCGCTGGATAAACGCTTCGAAAAACTGGAGGACAAACTATGACTCCAGGTGAAATGCGACGCCTGTACCTGATCATTCGCATGTTTCTGACTTACGGCCTGGATGAGCTAATCCCCAAGATTCGCCTCACGCTGCCGTTACGTTTAGGCAGATACCTGTTCTTCTGGCTGCCCCATCGCCACAAAGATAAGCCGCTGGGCACGCGTCTGCGTATGGCGTTGGAGCAGCTTGGCCCGGTTTGGATCAAGTTCGGCCAAATGCTCTCGACTCGCCGCGACCTCTTCCCTCCTCATATCGCTGACCAACTGGCGCTATTGCAAGACCACGTTGCGCCATTCGACGGTGCCTTGGCCCGTAAGCAAATTGAGGTGGCCTTGGGTGGCCCGCTGGAAAATTGGTTCGACGATTTCGACCAAACTCCTCTGGCATCAGCCTCTATTGCCCAAGTGCACACCGCCACGCTGAAAGAGAATGGCAAGCCGGTGGTGCTGAAAGTGATTCGCCCGGATATATTGCCAATCATTAAGGCCGATATTCGCCTGATGTCGCGCTTGGCGGGCTGGGTGCCGGTCCTGCTGCCTGATGGCCGTCGCCTTAAACCGCGTGAAGTGGTGCGTGAATATGAAAAGACGCTGCTGGATGAGTTGAACCTGCTGCGCGAGTCGGCTAACGCCATTCAACTGCGCCGAAATTTCAGCGGCAGCCCGATGCTCTATGTACCGGAAGTCTATCCGGATTATTGCAGCGAGCGCTTGATGGTCATGGAGCGTATTTACGGTATCCCGGTTTCTGACATTGCTGCATTAGAAAAGCAGGGTACCAATATGAAACTGCTGGCAGAACGCGGCGTGCAGGTCTTCTTTACACAAGTTTTCCGCGACAGTTTCTTCCATGCTGATATGCATCCCGGTAACATTTTCGTCAGCTACGACACGCCGGAAGACCCTTGCTACATAGGCATTGATTGCGGCATAGTTGGTTCTTTGAACAAAGATGACAAACGTTATCTGGCTGAGAACTTTATCGCGTTCTTTAACCGCGACTACCGTAAAGTGGCAGAGTTACATGTCGATTCTGGCTGGGTTCCTCGTGATACCAATGTCGAAGAGTTCGAGTTCGCTATTCGTACCGTTTGTGAACCTATCTTCGAGAAGCCGCTGGCGGAAATCTCTTTCGGTAATGTCTTGTTAAACCTGTTTAACACGGCACGCCGCTTTAATATGGAAGTACAGCCGCAGCTGGTTCTTCTGCAAAAAACACTGCTGTATGTTGAAGGCTTAGGGCGTCAGCTTTATCCTCAGCTCGATCTTTGGACCACGGCAAAACCCTTCCTTGAAAGTTGGGTTAAAGACCAGGTGGGTTTACCCGCCATGCTGCGAGCGTTCAAAGAGAAAGCGCCATTCTGGATAGAGAAAATGCCGGAACTTCCAGACCTGGTGTACCAAAGCCTTCAGCAGCACAAGCTTTTGCAGTTCAACCTCGAAAAACTCTCTACGCAGATGCAACAACAGGGAGTGAGGCAGGGGCAATCAAGATATCTTTTGGGTATTGGTGCCACCCTGCTGCTTAGCGGTACTGCGCTGTTGCTAGGTAAAGTAGAGGTTTATCCTGCCTGGCTTATCGCCGCAGGAGTCGTTTCATGGATTATCGGCTGGAGACGCAGCCGCTAACTGAGTTTCGCGCGCGGTAACTCTTCGATTGTGAAATTAAGCGCCGCCTCTGGCGGTAATGGATGTAGTTCCCTTCATATTGAGGTGAAGAAAATGGGCGGTATTAGCATTACACAACTTCTGATCATCGCGGTGATCGTGGTACTTCTGTTCGGTACCAAAAAACTGCGTGGCTTGGGCTCGGACCTGGGGTCTTCAATCAAAGGCTTTAAGAAAGCCATGAATGACGATGACACCACCACCAAAGCGCAAAAAGAGAGCGATATAAAGAGTGCTGATGCTGACTTCACGGCAAAACCTATCGAGGTAAAACCGGAAGTTAAAGCAGAAGAGACCAAGAGCCAAAACAAAGAGCAGGTATAAGCCGTGTTCGACATTGGATTTAGTGAACTGTTACTGGTATTGGTGATTGGCCTGGTAGTACTGGGGCCGGAACGTTTACCAGTGGCCGTCAGAACAGTCGCTGGCTGGATCCGCGCACTGCGCGCCATGGCCGCCTCTGTACAGAATGAGTTATCGCAAGAACTGAAACTTCAGGAATTGCAGGATAGCCTTAAGAAAGCTGAAGAAGCCGGTCTTAAGAATCTGACGCCAGAAATCAAAGCCTCAATGGATGAGCTGAAAGAAGCCGCTGAGTCAATGAAACGCTCTTTCGCCACGGAAAAGAGCGAGCTGGAGCAATCTATCGAGGCTGCTAAGTCCGCAGGCAATACCATTCACAATCCGGCTGTTCAGGAAGCAGAAGCGCTGCATGACGAAGGTATCTCACCTGCGACGGCGGAACACATGGCTTCTGCTCCGGCACAGGCTCCAAGCAATGCCGTTGAAGCTGCCGTAGCCTCGCATAAACCTGTGCAACAGGCTGAGGCGGCGCATGCCGCGCAAGCTGCTGAACATCAGGCGGCTCACGCGCCAGAAGCTTCACCAGAAGCCCCTGCGGATAAGCCAAAAACGGTTGAAACCCCAGTCGCTACTGAAGAAGTGGCCGCCACGGTTAAACCGGCTCCTTCCACTCAATCTACAGGCGAACGTTAAAACATGGCTGTTGAAGATACCCAACCGCTTATCAGCCATCTGATAGAACTGCGTAAGCGTCTGCTGAACTCCATCATCTGTATTCTGGTGGTGTTCTTGGCGTTGGCCTACTTTGCTAACGACATTTACTATCTGGTTTCTGCTCCGCTGATCAAACAGATGCCGCTGGGCGCCAGCATGATTGCCACCGACGTGGCATCGCCATTCTTCACGCCAATAAAATTGACGATGATTGTGTCGGTGTTCGTGTCTGCCCCTTTCATCTTGTATCAGGTGTGGGGCTTTGTTGCGCCGGCTCTTTACAAGCATGAACGCCGCCTGATGATGCCGCTGCTGTTTTCCAGCTCCGCGCTCTTCTATCTCGGTATGGCTTTCGCCTACTTCATCGTCTTCCCACTGGCTTTCGCTTTCTTTGCGAAAACGGCCCCGGCCGGCGTGCAGATAGCGACCGACATCAACAACTATCTCGATTTCGTCATGGCGCTGTTTATGGCCTTCGGCGTGTCGTTTGAAGTGCCGATTGCTATCGTGTTGCTGTGCTGGAGCGGCGTGACCACGCCGGAAGATCTGAAGAAAAAGCGTCCGTATGTGCTGGTAGGTGCTTTCGTTGTCGGTATGTTGCTGACGCCACCGGACGTTTTCTCGCAAACGCTGCTGGCGATCCCGATGTACCTGCTGTTTGAAATCGGCGTGTTCTTTGCCCGTTTCTATGTGGGTAAACGCCGTCGTTCAGACGTCGAAGATGATGAGCAAGACTCAGCATCGTAACAGAATCATTGAAGTAAAAAACCGCCCAGCAGGGCGGTTTCTTTTTTAGGACGTTATATGTTTGAGATAGGCGTAAACCTGACCAGCAATCAGTTTGATAAAGACCGCCATGATGTCGTTGCGCGAGCAAGACAGGCTGGGCTTTCTGGGATGTTAATCACCGGGACATCGGCCGAAGAGAGCCTTGAGGCTCAACGGCTTGCCGCGCAGTATCCTGACTTTTGCTGGTCGACGGCGGGGGTTCATCCCCATCAGGCCAGTGAATGGAACATCCAAACTGAAGAAGCCGTAAGGGAGCTTGCCGCTAAGCCGCAGGTGGTCGCCTTGGGTGAGTGTGGTTTGGACTTCAACCGTAACTTCTCCCCGGCCGACCAGCAGGAGTCTGCCTTTAGCGCCCAGTTGGCTTTAGCCGCGGAGCTGAGCATGCCGCTGTTTCTGCATTGCCGCGATGCCCATCCGCGCTTTGCTGAACTGTTAACCCCTTGGCTGCGAAAAATTCCCGGCGCGGTGGTTCACTGCTTTACCGGCAGCCAGAAAGAGCTGGAGCTCTATCTATCGCTGGGGCTGTATATCGGCATCACGGGCTGGGTGTGCGACGAGCGGCGCGGTTTGGAACTGCGCGACATGCTCGGCTGCATTCCTGCTGACCGGCTATTACTGGAAACCGACGCGCCCTATCTATTACCTCGTGATATGCCCGAAAAGCCGAAGAACCGCCGCAATGAGCCAGCGTTCTTACCGCATATCATTAAGCAGGTCGCGACGTGGCGCGGAGAGGATCCAGCGTGGCTGGCAGAGAAAACAGAGAGTAATGCGCGCGGCCTGTTTGGCCTGTAATCGAGGCAAAGGCGCAATCATGCGCCTTAGAGCTGGTTAGAGTTTTTGGAAGTGTTTGTTATCTAAACTTTGCTTCACTTGCTGGTTAATCAAATTCAACAAGAGGTGCGAGCGGGCTTCGCCGTCCGGTTCGGTATAAATGGCTTCAAGACCTTCGAACATCCCTTCGGTGATAACCACCACGTCACCGGGGTGAGGGGTATCAGGGTCCTGCACATCCGGCATAGGCTGGGTCATCAACTGTTTGATAACCTCGGGGTGTACCGTCGCCAGTCGGTTGCCAAAACGAACAAAGTGGCTAACGCCGCGCGTGGCGCTAATGGTCGTGGTATGGATGCTCTCTGGGTCAAACTCGATGAACATGTAGTTTGGAAACAGGGGTTCACTGACCGGAGTACGGCGGCCACGCACCATTTTTTCCAGTGTGATCATTGGAGTTAAACAGTTAACCTGTTGGCGCTCTAAATGTTCTTTAGCGCGCAGAAGCTGACCGCGTTTGCAATATAATAAGTACCAGGATTCCATAGTTTCATACGCCTTCAAACTTAGCCATGAAGCATAGCAAAAGTGGCTAGCGATAGACAGATGCCTCGCCAACTCGCGAGATCTGGTCTCTACATTCTGAATCAAATGACAATACGGAGAAGCATCATGGAGTTGTTTTTGCTGAGTAACGGTAAGCTTTCAGATGAGTCAACCCTGTTAGGTTACGCTAGCGAACACATTCAGGCGATGTTGAAAGCCCGCAAGATTTCCTCAGCCATCCTTATCCCTTACGCCTTAATCCGCAGCGATTACGACGCCCGAGCGCAAGATCTCGAGCAGGCGCTGGGTATCCAAGTGCAAAGTATTCATCACGCTGATTCCCCCGCAGAGGCTATCGCCAGCGCGGAATGTATTTTGATTAGCGGCGGGAATACCTGGATGCTGAACCATATGCTGCACGCCAACAGCCTGATCGTGCCGATCCAGCGCGCCGTGCGTGAGCGCAATGTGCCTTACATTGGCTGGAGTGCGGGCTGCAACGTGGCTACGCCAAGCATTCGCACCACCAATGATATGCCCGTCAGCAACTCCGTCGTGCTGCCCGCGCTGGGCCTGTTTCCGGTGCAAATCAATCCGCACTACATAGATGCCCACCTAAGTGGTCACATGGGCGAGACGCGCGACGAGCGTCTTGCCGAGTTCTGCGCGGTAAACCCAAGTGAGTCCGTGGTGGCGCTGCGTGAAGGCAGCCTGCTACACGTGTCGGGTGATCAACTGAGCTATTTCAGCGCCAAAGGTCAGGGCTTTAAAGTCTTCCGCCATGGCCACGAGACGCAGGAATATCAGGACACCAAGGCACTTAGCGCACTGGTTCCATTTGAATGTCTCTAATAGGCTAGGCGCATGAAATTTTCGCACCGTCAGTTTAGCCAGCTTGCTGACTGACGGTTACACTGCCTTTTTGTTATTACTTTTTACCTACTGATAACAAAAAGGCAGCAACAACCCTGGAGAGGCTCTATAATGCTCTCCTTCAATTTGGCGATAAAAATCAGCATGAAATACCGTGATTTACGAGACTTCATCTCGTTACTTGAAAAGCGAGGCGAGCTGAAACGCATTACTCAGCCTGTCGATACCTATCTGGAAATGACTGAAATTGCAGACCGCACCCTGCGTGCCGGTGGCCCTGCATTACTGTTTGAAAATCCTAAAGGCTACGACATGCCGGTGCTGTGCAACCTTTTCGGCACCCCCGAGCGCGTCGCGTTAGGGATGGGGCAGGAGGATGTCAGTGCGTTGCGCGAAGTCGGTGAATTATTGGCGTTTCTGAAAGAGCCTGAGCCGCCGCGCGGCTTCCGCGATTTCTACGACAAAATGCCCAAATTCAAACAAGTGATGAATATGCCGACCAAGGTGCTGCACTCAGCACCTTGTCAGGAACAGGTTTGGGAAGGGGATGACGTTGATTTGACGCGCATTCCGGTTATGCACTGCTGGCCAGAAGATGCCGCGCCGCTGATCACCTGGGGCCTGACGGTCACTCGCGGCCCGCACAAGCAGCGCCAGAACTTGGGTATTTATCGCCAGCAGGTGCTGGGCAAGAACAAAGTCATTATGCGCTGGCTGTCCCATCGAGGCGGCGCGTTAGACTTCCAAGAGTGGTGCCAGCAAAATCCGGGGCAGCGTTTCCCGGTTTCCGTCGCCTTGGGTGCCGACCCGGCCACCATTCTCGGTGCGGTCACGCCAGTGCCAGATACCCTGTCAGAATATGCCTTTGCGGGCTTGCTGCGCGGCAATAAAACCGAAGTCGTGAAGTGTATTTCCAACGATCTCGAAGTGCCCGCCAGTGCTGAAATCGTGCTTGAAGGCTATATTGACCCAGCCGAAACGGCACCCGAAGGGCCTTATGGCGACCACACGGGCTACTATAATGAAGTAGACAGCTTCCCGGTCTTTACGATCACGCACATCACGCAGCGTAAAAACCCGATTTACCATTCGACTTATACCGGCCGTCCGCCGGATGAGCCAGCAGTGCTGGGTGTGGCGCTAAACGAAGTCTTCGTGCCCATTCTGAAAAAGCAGTTCCCAGAAATTGTTGATTTTTATCTGCCGCCAGAGGGTTGCTCTTACCGCCTTGCTGTCGTTACGATGAAGAAACAGTACGCAGGCCATGCCAAGCGCGTCATGATGGGTGTTTGGTCATTCTTGCGTCAGTTTATGTACACCAAGTTTGTTATCGTCTGTGATGACGATGTGAATGCTCGTGACTGGAATGATGTTATCTGGGCAATCACTACGCGGATGGACCCTGCGCGCGACACGGTGCTCGTAGAAAATACGCCAATCGACTACCTCGACTTTGCGTCTCCGGTTTCCGGGCTCGGCTCCAAGATGGGGCTTGATGCCACCAACAAATGGCCGGGTGAGACGCAGCGCGAGTGGGGACGTCCGATTGTGAAAGATCCCGCAGTGACTGCGCGAGTAGACGCGATTTGGGATGACTTGGGTATTTTCGCTGACGAGAAATACGCGCATAAAGCGCCTAAGCCTAAAAAATAACGCAGGTTGCGGCTTGGTGATCACTCTCGCCGCGCCCTAACGCTTTGCAAAATGACCCACAGAGGGAATGCATGACCACATTGAGCTGTAAAGTCACCTCGGTTGAGGCCATTACTGATACTGTGTATCGGGTTCGGTTATCGCCGGAAACGCCTTTTTCTTTCCGTGCCGGTCAGTATCTGATGGTGGTGATGGACGAGCGCGACAAGCGCCCGTTCTCTCTGGCTTCTACGCCGGGCGAGGGGAGCGATATCGAGTTACACATCGGTGCCTCCGAGCTGAATTTGTATGCCATGGCAGTAATGGATCGCATCCTGAAAGAGAAATCTATTACCGTGGATATTCCCCACGGTGATGCCTGGCTGCGTGAAGACGGCGAGCGTCCGCTGGTGCTGATTGCCGGTGGCACGGGCTTCTCTTATGCGCGCTCCATTCTGGTCGCCGCGCTCGAGCAGCAGCCAAACCGTGATATCTCCATCTACTGGGGTGGCCGCGAGCTGAAGCATCTTTATGACTTGGGCGAGCTGGAAGCGCTGAGCGTGAATCACCCGAATCTGAAAGTGATCCCGGTGGTCGAGCAGCCGGAAGCAGGTTGGCAGGGCCGAAGCGGCACCGTCCTGAGCGCCGTTTTACAGGACTTCTCCTCGCTGGCGGGTCACGATATCTACATTGCCGGACGTTTTGAAATGGCGAAAATCGCTCGCGAGCGTTTTGTTGCCGAGCGCGCAGCGCAGGAAGACCGGATGTTTGGAGACGCTTTCTCTTTCATCTAATTTTCCCGTCATCCTTCGCGCTGTCTCGGCGTTGGCTGCCTTCGCTTACCCCAGTCACTTACTTGTGTAAGCTCCTGGGGTTCTCTTATTTGCCGCCTTGATACAACACGAATGATTTAGGGAAAGAGATTGAGTCATCCTTCGTGCTGTCTCGGCGTTGGCTGCCTTCGCTTACCCCAGTCACTTACTAATGTAAGCTCCTGGGGTTCTCTCAGTTGCCGCCTTGATACAACAGGAATGAGCATCAAATCGTCATTAAAAAAGCGGGCTATTGCCCGCTTTTTGCTTTTCATCAGATTATCAGACTCTTTCGAATACCGTGGCGATCCCCTGACCCAAACCGATGCACATGGTGGCGACGCCGAACTGCACGTCTTTGCGTTCCATCAGGTTGAGCAGGGTGGTGGAGATACGCGAGCCGGAGCAGCCTAACGGGTGGCCGAGGGCAATCGCGCCGCCGTTGAGGTTCACTCGCTCTTCCATGGTTTCCAGCAAGCCCAGATCCTTCATGCATGGCAGCGCCTGCGCGGCAAATGCCTCATTCAGCTCGAACAGGCCGATGTCCTGCACGCTCAATCCGGCACGTTTCAATGCCAAACGCGTTGCCGGAACCGGGCCGTAACCCATGATTGAAGGGTCGCAGCCGACCACTGCCATCGACTTGATGCGTGCGCGAGCCTGTAAACCCAGAGACTTGGCCTTGGACTCGCTCATGATAAGCATCGCCGAAGCGCCATCGGACAGCGCCGACGAACTGCCTGCCGTCACGGTGCCATTCACTGGGTCGAACGCCGGGCGCAGTGTAGACAGGGTTGCTACCGTGGTTTCCGGGCGGATCACTTCATCATAGCTATAGCTGGTCAGCACGCCGTCGGCGTCATGGCCGTCGGTGGCAATGATTTCATTGGCGAAGTGCCCGGCTAAGGTCGCCGCGTGAGCGCGCTGGTGAGAGCGTGCGGCAAACTCATCCTGCATTTCGCGGCTGATATTGTGCATTTTCGCCAGCATTTCGGCGGTCAGCCCCATCATTCCTGCCGCTTTGGCGACGGTGCGGCTCAGGCCCGGATGGAAATCTACCCCGTGGTTCATCGGCACGTGGCCCATGTGCTCAACGCCGCCAATCAGGCCGACCTGTGCATCGCCCACCATAATGGCGCGTGCCGCGTCGTGCAGCGCCTGCATGGAAGATCCGCACAGGCGGTTCACCGTGGTAGCGGGCACATTACGCGGGATCTCCGCCAGCAGCGCGGCGTTACGGGCAATATTGAAGCCTTGTTCCAGCGTCTGCTGGACGCAGCCCCAGTAAATATCATCAATTTCTTTCGGGTCGAGCGCCGCATTGCGGCTGACGATGGCGCGCATCAGGTGCGCGGACAGGTCCTCAGCACGCACGTTGCGAAACGCCCCGCCTTTGGAGCGGCCCATCGGGGTGCGGACTGCATCAACAATGACTACGTTTTCCATGATTTCGGTCCTTATGCCTGAGTGCCGGTGCTGAAGTCTTCCAGCGGAGTTGCGACCGGATAGTAAGTGTCATTGGTTTTCGCTTTAGCGCGTAAACCCTCTGGCACCTGATACAGCGCACCCAGATGCGAATATTGTTCGGCGAGTTTCAGGTACGCGGCGGTGCCCAGCGTGTCCAAATAGCGGAACGCGCCGCCGTGGAACGGAGGGAAGCCGATGCCGTACACCAGCGCCATATCGGCCTCGGCCGGGCTGGCGACAATGCCTTCTTCCAGGCAGCGCACCACTTCGTTGATCATCGGGATCATCATGCGGGCGATAATGTCATCCGGCGCGAACTCGGCTTTTTGGCCCGCCAGCAGCTTATCCACCTGCTCGTCATTCTCTTTGCGCGGCTTGCCTTTGCTGTCTTCGCTGTAGCGATAGAAGCCCAGCTGGTTTTTCTGCCCAAAGCGCTGGTTATCAAACAGCACGTCGATCGCATCGCGATAGTCTTTCGCCATTCTGTCCGGGAAGCCTGCCGCCATGACGGCCTGGGCGTGGTGCGCGGTATCAATACCCACCACGTCGAGCAGGTAAGCCGGGCCCATCGGCCAGCCGAACTGCTTCTCCATCACTTTGTCGATTTGGCGGAAGTCCGCGCCGTCGCGCAGCAGCAGGCTGAAGCCCGCGAAGTAAGGGAACAGCACGCGGTTGACGAAGAAGCCCGGGCAGTCATTCACCACAATTGGCGTTTTCCCCATGCTCAGAGCATAAGAGACGATGCGCGACAGCGTTTTTTTGGAAGTTTTGGCCCCACGGACGATTTCAACCAGCGGCATACGGTGAACCGGGTTGAAGAAGTGCATGCCGCAGAAGTTTTCCGGGCGCTTCAGCGCCGTGGCTAACTGGTCAATGGGAATGGTCGAGGTGTTGGACGCCAGCACGGTGTCGCTGTCCAGCAGGGCTTCGGCCTCGGCCAGCACCGCCGATTTGATTTTTGGATTCTCGACCACGGCTTCAACCACCACTTTGGCGCGTTCGATGCCGCTGTAGCTCAGGGTTGGCTGAATAGTAGAAAGCACTTTCGCCATCTTCAGGCCGTCGAGTTTGCCGCGTTCCAGCTGTTTATTCAGTAGCTTGGCCGCTTCATTCATTCCCAGCGTCAGCGACTTATCATTAATGTCTTTCATAATGACCGGCACGCCTTTCAGGGCTGACTGATAGGCAATGCCGCCGCCCATGATCCCAGCACCCAGTACCGCAGCCTGCGTGGTTTTCTCACTTTCGCTCGCCAATTTCTTGGCTTTGCCTTTGATGAACTGGTCATTGAGGAAGATACCAACCAGCGTGCGGGCCTCTTTGGATTGCGCGAGGGGAACAAAGCTGGCGGTTTCCAGTTTCAGGGCTTCGTCGCGACCGAGCTTGGCCGCGGCTTCAATGGTTTTCACCGCGGTCATTGGCGCAGGGTAGTGTTTGCCTGCGGTTTGCAGCACCATGCTTTTGGCCACGCTGAAGCTCATGGTGGCTTCAATCTGGCTGAGTTTCAGCGGCTGGCGCTTCACGTCGCGGCGGCCCTGCCAGTCGAGCTTGCCAGCAATGGCTTGCTTGAGCATGTTCAGCCCGGCGTCGCGCAGTTTTTCGGCTTCCACCACGGCATCGACCAATCCGACTTTTAATGCGTCTTTGCCACTGATGTCTTTACCGGCGGCGATAATTTCCAGCGCGCTGTCGGCACCCAGCAGGCGCGGCATGCGCACCGAACCACCAAAGCCCGGCATAATACCTAAACGAGTTTCCGGCAGGCCGATACGGGCGTCCGGCGTGGCGATACGGAAATCCGTCGCCAGCACGCATTCGCAGCCGCCGCCCAGCGCATAGCCAGTAATAGCGGAAAGCGTCGGAACGTTAAGATCTTCCAGACGGTTAAAGATGCTATTGGCAAAATTAAGCCACTGATGCAGTTTTTCGGCTGGAGCATTGAACAGGGAAAGGAACTCGGTGATGTCAGCCCCGACAATAAACGCCGGTTTGGCCGAACTGAGCAGCAGAGCTTTCAGATCAGTTTGCTTCTCAAGCACGCTAATGGCTTCGCCGAGGCTAGCCACGGTGCGGGTGTCGAGCTTGTTAACAGAGCCTGGAGCATCAAACACCAGCTCGGCAATGCCGTCTTGGAGCCAGTGCAGGTGTAATGTTTCGCCTTGGTAGAGCATGTGTCTCTCCTGAATCATCTGGGATGATCTGGTATGACCAGATGAATGGAGTGTGGTTTTTATGTTAATAATTTGCAAATGAGATGAGTGTAATTTGCTGGAGGGATCACAAACCTTCCGGGGCTACGACCTGTGCGCGGCTGTGATAAGATGCGCCATCGTTTTGCAGGAAAAAAGGACCGTTTGATGGAATCGCTTACTACGCTTTACAAAGAACATATCGCCACGCTACAGCAACGTGCTCGTGAAATACTGCAACGTAATCAACTTGATGCGTTATTAATTCACTCCGGTGATCTAATAACGACCTTCCTCGATGACCACAGCTATCCGTTCAAAGTGAACCCGCAATTCAAAGCCTGGGTGCCGGTCACCAAAGTGCCGAACTGCTGGCTGTGGGTCGATGGAGTTAATGCACCAAAACTTTGGTTTTACTCGCCGGTGGACTACTGGCACAAGGTAGAGCCTCTGCCTGACTCTTTCTGGACGCACGAAGTGTCGCTGTCGCCGCTGGCCAAAGCCGACGACATCAAAAACCAACTTCCTGCTGATTTGAAGCGCGTAGCTTACATTGGCTCAAGCCCGCAGCGGGCGATTAATCTGGGCGTGGCGGCAGATAACGTCAACCCGAAAGCCGTGCTGGACTACCTGCACTACCACCGCGCTTATAAAACTGACTATGAAATTGCCTGTATGCGTGAAGCGCAAAAGGTGGCGGTCAGTGGTCATCGCGCCGCGCAGGAAGCTTTTTTGTCCGGCATGAGCGAGTTCGACATCAACCTTGCCTACCTTACGGCGACCGGCCATCGCGATACTGACGTGCCTTATGACAACATCGTGGCATTGAATGAGCACGCGGCGGTGCTGCATTACACCAAGCTTGAGCACCAACCGCCAGCCGAAATGCGCAGCTTCCTGCTCGACGCCGGGGCTGAGTACAACGGCTACGCGGCGGATTTGACGCGTACCTACGCCGCCAAGCAGAACAACGACTTCGCCGATCTGATTAAAGATTTAAATACCGAAGAGTTGGCGCTGATTGACTCGATCAAAGCCGGTGTCAGCTACACCGATTACCATGTGCAGATGCACCATCGCATTGCTAAGTTGCTGAAAGCGCACAAGCTGGTGGTGGATATCAGTGAAGAAGCCATGGTGGAGCAGAACCTGACGGGGCCTTTCCTGCCACATGGTTTGGGTCATCCGCTGGGTCTGCAAGTCCATGATGTGGCGGGCTTCATGCAGGATGAAACCGGCACCCATCTGGCCGCGCCGTCAAAATATCCGTTCTTGCGCTGTACCCGCATTATTCAGCCAAAAATGGTGCTGACCATTGAGCCGGGTCTGTACTTCATCGAGTCTCTACTGGCGCCTTGGCGTGACGGGCAGTTCAGCAAGCACTTTGCATGGGATCGTATTGAGGCGCTGAAACCTTATGGCGGCATTCGTATCGAAGACAATATTGTCATTCACGACAATCACATTGAAAATATGACGCGTGATTTGAAACTTGCCTGATGCAGCCTTATCCCGTACCTGCTGAATCTGTCAGTTTCAGTGAAGAGATAAAGAAAAGCCGCTTTATTACCCTTTTGGCGCATACCGAAGGGGTAGAGGCGGCTAAGTCCTTTATAAATGATGTAAAAAGTCAGCATCCGACGGCTCGGCATCACTGCTGGGCTTTCGTGGCAGGCACGCCAACGGACTCCCAGCAGCTCGGCTTCTCTGATGACGGCGAGCCAGCGGGGACGGCGGGCAAGCCGATTTTGGCCCAACTGCTAGGCAGCGGCGTCGGCGAGATAACCGCCGTCGTGGTGCGTTATTATGGCGGCATTATGTTAGGCACCGGCGGCTTGGTGAAAGCCTACGGCGGTGGTGTTCAGCAGGCATTAAAGCTGCTTTCGATACATGAAAAAGTCCCACTCAGGGAATTTACGCTGCAATGTGACTACGCTCAGTTAACGCTGGTGGAAAACCTGTTGCAGCAGGTGGGCGGACATATTTTACAAAGCAATTACGGGGCGGCAGTCGACATGCGCCTGGCCTTACCGGCCACAGAAGCCTCGGCTATTGTCACCCGTTTATACGATCTCAGTCGCGGCACGCTCAATTTGCAGCCGGTTTTATAATTACTCTCTAATGACTCATTCGCTGAGGAACACGCCAGCATGCATTTTCGTGCCATAACTCGCATCGTGGGGGTGCTTGTCATCCTGTTCTCCGGAACGATGATTATTCCCGGATTGGTCGCACTGATTTACCGCGATGGCGCAGGGCGCGCGTTTAGCCAAACTTTCTTCGTGGCGCTGACCATTGGCCTGTTCCTCTGGTTGCCCAATAGAAAGCAAAAAAGCGAGCTAAAGCCGCGAGAGGGCTTCCTCATCGTGGTACTTTTCTGGACCGTGCTGGGCAGCGTGGGGGCATTGCCGTTTCTGTTTTCCGAGCGCCCGAACCTTTCCCTCACCGATGCTTTCTTTGAATCTTTCTCCGGCTTGACCACCACCGGCGCGACCACGCTGGTCGGGCTGGACTCGTTGCCGAAAGCCATTCTGTTCTATCGGCAGATGCTGCAATGGTTTGGCGGTATGGGGATCATCGTGCTCGCCGTGGCTATCCTGCCTATATTGGGCGTCGGTGGCATGCAGCTCTACAGGGCAGAAATGCCAGGGCCGCTGAAAGATAACAAAATGCGCCCGCGCATCGCCGAGACGGCAAAAACCCTGTGGCTAATCTACGTTTTGCTGACGATTGCCTGTGCTCTGTCACTGTGGGGCGCGGGGATGCCGGTGTTCGACGCCATCTCCCATAGCTTCTCTACCATCGCCATCGGCGGCTTCTCTACCCATGATGCCAGCATTGGCTATTTCCACAGTGGCACTATTAACACCATTATCGCGGTGTTCCTGCTGATCTCCGGCTGTAACTACGGTTTGCACTTCGCGATGCTCAGCGGCCGTAACCTTAAAGTGTATTGGCGCGACCCCGAATTCCGTATGTTCATTGGCGTGCAGCTGACGCTGGTGATTGTCTGTACCTCAGTGCTGTGGTTGCACAATGTTTATAGCTCCGGCTTAGAGACGCTCAATCAGGCGTTCTTCCAGGTGGTGTCGATGGCGACTACCGCGGGCTACACCACGGATAGCATTTCGAAATGGCCTCTGTTCCTGCCAATCCTTCTTCTATGTTCTGCCTTTATCGGCGGCTGTGCGGGTTCGACCGGCGGCGGCTTGAAGGTTATCCGTATCCTGCTGCTCTATTTACAGGGTTCGCGTGAACTGAAACGTCTGGTCCACCCGAACGCGGTTTACACCATTAAACTGGGTAACCGCGCACTGCCGGAACGTATTATCGAAGCGGTATGGGGTTTCTTCTCCGCCTACGCTTTGGTGTTTATCGTCAGTATGCTGGCTATCGTCGCGACGGGGGTGGATAACTTCTCTGCTTTTGCCGCCGTGACTGCCACCCTCAATAACCTCGGGCCGGGGCTGGGCGTGGTGGCTGATAACTTTGCTTCGATGAACCCCACTGCGAAGTGGATTCTGATTGTGACCATGCTTTTTGGTCGCCTTGAAGTCTTTACGCTGTTGGTTCTGTTTACTCCAACCTTCTGGCGTGAGTAATGACGTGTCTTATTTAGGAGGGAACTTGATATGAAAGCACTGGTGCTCTATTCAACACGTGATGGGCAAACGCATGCCATTGCTTCTTATATAGCAAGTTGCATGAAAGAGAAGGCCGAGTGTGACGTGATTGATCTGGTTCACGGCGAGCACGTCAATCTTTCACAATATGACCAAGTGCTGATTGGCGCTTCTATCCGCTATGGACACTTCAATGCCGTGCTGGATAAATTCATCAAGCGTAACGTCGACCAGCTCAACAACATGCCTTCGGCTTTCTTCTGCGTAAACCTCACCGCCCGTAAACCTGAGAAGCGCACGCCCCAGACAAACCCTTATGTTCGCAAGTTCCTGTTGGCGACGCCTTGGCAGCCAGCTTTATGTGGTGTCTTCGCCGGGGCGCTGCGTTACCCGCGTTACCGCTGGATAGATAAGGTGATGATCCAACTTATTATGCGTATGACCGGCGGCGAAACGGATACCAGTAAAGAAGTGGAATACACCGATTGGGAGCAAGTGAAGAGGTTTGCTGAGGATTTTGCCAAGTTATCGTACAAAAAAGCGCTGTAATGCTGGATCTCTGGGCATATCGTTGAAAAAAAACGCGGTTGGAAAATT
>NZ_JAZHOH010000005.1 GCF_040419245.1 Ewingella sp. CoE-038-23
GATTGATGAATTTCAGAAAGAGTCCGCCCAGTTAAGCCGGCAGACCGCGCAGTTGTCTCAGGTTATCCGTGAGCTGGACAGTGCTTCCGGCAACATGACTGAAACGGTGAAAAAATCTGTTAATACCGCACTGAATCAGGTTGAGCGTGAGTTAAAGCAAGCCAGTATTGAGCAGCAGAAGCCCGCCGTAAATGCCCTTAATCAGGTGGTGAAAGTGGCTCAGGAGTCCGTGTTCGAAATGCAGCGTGAAATGTCGCGTTATACATGGAAGTCTGCGATTTATATCGGCATGACGATGATTGCGGTGATGGGGGGCTGCTTATGGGGAATGTATTACTTTATCGACAGTGGCTATGCGCGGATTGCTGAGATGCAACGCATGGAAGCTATCTGGGAGAAAAAAGCTCCTCTGGCGAATATTAGTATCTGCGACGGTAAGCCTTGTGTGCAGGTAACCGGTGTGGAATATACTAATAAAAAAGGTGACCGCTTTTATCTGATAGAATCAATTAAATAAAATTCACTGAGGTACACATGTCATTTCAAACACCTATAACAATAGCTGAAGCAATTAAAAATATTGAAAACCAAAGGTATTTACTTCCTTCAATTCAAAGGGAGTTTGTGTGGGAGCATAGTAAGATAGAATGGTTACTTGATTCTATAATGCGTAACTACCCAATAAGTTCATTCCTATTTTGGCGAGTGGAGGGGGAAACAAAGAAGAATTTTAAATTCTATAAATTTATATGCAACTATAGGAAGAAATATAACACGAGAAATGAAGAGGTTGAAACTAGTGGTCATGGCGATTTTACCGCAATACTAGATGGTCAACAGAGGCTTACATCTCTTTATATAGCATTGCGTGGCAGTTACGCATATAGAACACCAAGATTAAAAGAAGAAAATTCTGAACGAGTCTATCCAACTAGATATGTTTATTTGAATGTATCTCGACCATTAGAAGATGAAGAGGATGGTAGGATTTATGAGTTTAATTTTTTAACTCCACTTGAAGTTGAAAGATCAAAATATAAATGGTTTAAAGTTTCTGACATATATGGACTGTCCGATGATTTCGATTTTAATAAATATCTTGATGAAAATAAAATGAAGGAGTCGGAGTATTCATATCGTGCAATGTCCACATTGAAAAATGTTATACACTCCAAGCAAATAATTAATTTTTTTCTTGAAACTGAACAGGAAATTGATAAGGCTTTAAATATTTTCATTAGAGTTAACAGTGGTGGTGAGCCATTAACTTTTTCTGATTTAATAATGTCTATAGCTGTTGCTAACTGGGAGAAAAAAGATGCAAGGAAAGAAATATATGGTTTAGTTGATGTTATTAGAGACAAGGGTTTTACAATATCGAAAGACTTTATTTTGAAATGTTTTCTTTACCTTCATAGTAAGGATATTAGATTTAAAGTTACAAACTTTTCAAAAAGTAATGCTGAGTCATTTGAAACGGAGTGGGTTAGAATAAGGAATGTTATAGTATCAGTATTTGATCTGATCATTTCTTTCGGGTTTTCAAATGGCACGCTTGTATCTAAAAATGCTTTACTACCAATTGTTTATTATATGTACCATCGACACTTGCCGAATGATTTTTACAAAAGATCTTCATTTAGTGAAGATAGAAATATAATAAAAAAATGGTTGCATGTAGCTCTGGTTAAAAGAGTTTTCGGTGGCACTTCCGATACTATTTTAAATAAGATAAGAAAGGCATTTACAAGTGATGTTATTTCACATCCAATTGGAGATGTGAATTTATTTCCGGTTGAAAGTATAAATAGTGAAATAAAATATGATGTTAGTATTTCAGATGAATTTATTCATGACTTATTAAGCACCCAGATGGATGATAAATATTCATTTTCCTTGTTATCATTGCTTTATCCAAACTTAGATTATAAAAATAATGACTTTCACAAAGATCATCTACATCCAGCTGTCATGTATGACGAACTTTGTGAAGATGATAAAAATAATTTTGGGTGGAGTGTTTATAATTCATTAGTTAATATCCAAATGTTGGATGCTAATGAAAACATGTCTAAAAACAAGAAGCCATTGTCTGTTTGGGTTGATAAAGAAACTGAAGGTAAAGATAGATGTGATTTTTTGCGTAAACACTTGATCCCAGAGACTGATTTAAACATCTCTAACTTTAGAGAGTATGTGTCTTTAAGGACAGAGTTATTAATTAATGAACTAAAAAATAAATTGATTTAAATACAAAAGGCGAGTTTATGCATAAATTTGTGTAATTGCCTGATTTTGATATGTTCGATCAAACATTTAAAGCCGCTTCAAGCGGCTTTTAAACTACAATGTGATCTGAGGATGTTTCACCCCACATGCTCTTGCATATCGAGCCAGTGTTTCAAGGCTAGCTTTAATCACATTAGATTCCATGCGAGAAACAGTAGGAGGAGTAACGCCCATGCGCTCTGCCACTTGAGCTCTTGTTAATCCTGCATGATTGCGCCACTCAGCAAGCATGGCCTGAAGTCTTTCCTTGCGTTCCTCTGCTTCATAGGCTGCTTGAACCTCATGATTAGAGAGCAATTCTTTTCTAACATGCTCCCAAGCGATACCTTTAACTTTACTCATTTAGCATCTCCTCAAGACGTTCAAAGGCTATAGATATTTCACCTGATGGGGTTTTCTGTGTCTTTTTAATAAAGACTCTAAGTAGATAGATATTCCTGCCTTTCTGATAAACATAAAGACCTCTGGCAATATCCGTCCCCATCGTCCTTAACTCAAATAATCCATCTCTAAGTGGTTTGCTATCTGGCTCTCGCAATGCAGTAGCGTTGGTTTTAAGTTTATCAATCAAGCGAATCATTTTTGCTCTGACTACTGGCGGTAAGTCAGCTAGCTCATTCGGTACATCATCGTGCAATATTACGTTAAACACTGGTTCGCCCTCCATAGCGAAATATTAGCACAAAAGGCAATTTGCACTATAGGTTAATTTAATGGTTTTTCTGCTATATTTAACATAATCGATCTTTCGCGCACCACTGACCAGGTACTCATCCCCAGAACCCGCAGTAACGTCCAAAAGCGCGGATTTTGTCGCCCAAAGACGGGCTGTTTTGGTGTTGCCGGTTTGTTATCAGAATGGCGGGATTGGTTTCAGCCAGCAAACTGGCTGAAACTGCTATTTCTTCCAGAATTTCCATGATTTTTTTACCACCGGCTGCGTAGCTGGTTCTGGTGCTGTTGGCAGTTTGGATTCGATAAGCAGCATTGCCTGTTTTAGGCTGTCTATGTGCGACTGTTGAGCTGTAACGAGTTGTCTCAGGTGTTCAACTTCATGTTCTAGTTGCTTTGTTTTACTGGTTTCACCTGTTCCATTAGATGTTACATGCTGTTCATCTGTTACATTGTCACTCTGTTCATGGTGAACAGATTTGAATGCACCAAAAACGCGTAAAAGCTCTGATGTATCTATCTTTTTTATGCCTTTCTCATCTGTGCAGGTGGACAATTTCCCGTTTGATATGTAACGGTGAACAGTTGTTCTACTTTTATTTGTTAGTCTTGATGCTTCACTGATAGATACAAGAGCCATAAGAACCTCAGATCCTTCCGTATTTAGCCAGTATGTTCTCTAGTGTGGTTCGTTGTTTTTGCGTCAGCCATGAGAATGAACCATTGAGATCATACTTGCTTTGCATGTCACTCAAGAATTTTGCTTCAAAACTAGTAAGTTGAATTTTTACAGTTAAAGCATCGTGTAGTGTTTTTTTAAGTCCCTCATGCAGACGATTTTCAGGAGTTAAAATGATTTTTTTATCTGCTTTTTTTAATTCAGGATCTTTCGCAAGTTCTGTTACCAAATCAATTTGCGTATTCAGTTCAACCTGAAATATCAGTGTGTCAGCAGGGCGACCTCGTTTTTCAATTTCTAATTTCATGTTGCTGTAAGTGTTGAGGTCTTTAGATATAACATTCAATACATTCTGTTTGAATTTTTTAAATTCAGGATAGTTTGTTTCTAACATCAACATGAATTTAAAATCATCAATACTTATTTCAATGTTCGCTCTATGGGTGTTTTTTTGTGTTAATTCTTTTAGAAGCCACTCATAAACTCGCATGGAGTACTTATTTTTAAATAATTTCACATGCTCAAGGTTGTATTTGATGAATTTTTTTAGTTGAAATAAATAGGGTAGTATTTCTTCGCTGAAAACAAGCTCCAACTCTTCCGATGAAAACTTAGCGAAATTAGTCCACTGAAAAATTATCCGCTCTTTTTTTACTGTTGGATTTGTGATCTCTACTGTTCTCGTCATGAGATGTTTTGTTGAATTATAGAGATTATTCCATGCCTGCTCTGGCGTCATTCCCATAGTGTTAGCGTATTCCGCATAGTTAAACCGTAACGTTCTATTTTCACGAGTCGGTTCTAAACAAGGGTTCAGATGAGCCACACAATATAAAATCAATTTTGTCTCTTGATCTGTTAGGTCATAGCGACTTACCGCCAGTTCATTGGCTTTAAATACAATTAGTTCAGACATAACTCCTCAGGAAGGTGACAGTTTTTTTTTATAACATACCAAGCATAAAGGTGAATGTATATAAAACACTTCACCTTTATGTTGATTCTGTGAGTTCTATTAAAATCGTGTCACCTTTGGTTGGTTTTTTATTAAAATCGTGTCACCTTCTATTAAAATCGTGTCACCTTTGTGTTTTTTTATCTTTATATATCAACGATTTAAAATCTCTAGAATAAAGAAAGAATAGAAAAGATAAAAAAGAATAGATCCCAGTCCTGTGGATAACTGACAGCCTGAGTGAGTGATCCAGTATGATAAAAGGATGTCGCAAACACTGTTTGCTCCTCTTCAAAACAGACCTTTGAACCCCCAAAACACTGAGATAGCACCCTCGCAAGCTCGGGCACATCGCTGAACATTCCTTTCGTCTCCGACCATTTGGCACCTGAATCGCTGTTGTTTCCGTGAAATTCAGTTCGCTTCGCTCACGGCTCTGGCAGGGAATGGAGGTAAACGGCACTACAGGCGCTTTTTATTGATGACAGTGAAGGATTCAACTTCTGAGATAAGAAAAGCCCGTCACGGGCTTCTCAGTGCGTTTAATCACTATCCTGTCAGGTGTTGCTGTCTGACTTTTTGCTGTTCAGCAATTCCTGACCTCTGATTTTCCAGTCAGACCACTTAGGATTATCCCGTGACAAATCATTGAGACTGGCTAATGCGCCCAGTAGGGCAGCAGTATCATCGACGGGCTTCCCTGTCTGGCTGTCTACCAGTCCCGCCATGATAAGTAAGCCGGCTGACTGATACAGAGCATGGTCACGGGCTTTGCGAGCCGCCCTGGCTTCTGCACGTTTCTCTGCCTGTATCAGGTTCATCACCTTTGCTCTGGCTTCCTGTGCTTTCTCTGCTGCCTGTTCTGCCTGAATCAGCAGTGACAGCGTTTTAATATCCTGCGCTGTTTTGTTGGCTTTATCCGTCAGCAATACCATAAGCCGCTGTTGTTCATTAGGCGACTTTAAGCCACGGATATACTGCACTCTTTCTGCCGCCCATTTTTCCTGTTTTTCGCTTTTATTCATGCCCGTTTATCCTCTGAATGTTAACGGGGGAATTATGCTCATTGGTGGCAGCAAAGGTCAAATTCCACTACAATCCCTGATAACTCTTTTATTTATCAGGGCGCACTTAGACGTTTCTTTACTTTGTTCAGAAACGGTGCGCGCCTTCCGCGGGATAAAACACGATGGCATCCTATCATCTCAGCGTAAAAACCGGCGGAAAAGGCAATGCCTCTCCCCATGCCGATTACATTTCGCGTGAGGGGAAGTATGCCCGTGAAAAAGACTCTGACCTTGAGTATAAGGAGTCCGGCAACATGCCCGCATGGGCAGCGCATAAACCGTCCGAGTTCTGGAAAGCCGCTGATACGTTTGAACGTGCCAACGGCTGCACCTACCGCGAGATTGAAATTGCCCTGCCGCGTGAACTGAAATCGGAGCAGCGTCTTGAGCTGGTCCGCGATTTTGTCCGGCAGGAAATCGGCGACCGTCATGCGTATCAGTTTGCTATCCATAACCCAAAAGCGGCGATAGCCGGTGGCGAACAGCCGCATGCGCATATCATGTTCTCTGAGCGGATGAATGACGGGATTGACCGTGACCCGCAGCAGTATTTCAAACGTGCGAACAACAAAGAGCCGGAGCGTGGCGGGGCTAAAAAGGTACGTTTCGGGGAAACACCGACGGAGCGCAAAGAGCATCTTGTTGCCCAGCGTGAGCGTTGGGCTGACCTTCAGAACACCTGTCTTGAACGGCATCAGCATACTGACCGGGTTGATGCCCGTTCCCTGAAAGCACAGGGCATCGAGCGCGAGCCGGAGCGGCATCTGGGCGCGGGACAGGTACAGCGCTTTGATACTGACCAGTTACAGGCCATTCTTGAACGCAGGGAAGCAGAACGACAGGTTCAGCAGTGCCGTGATGAACGTGACAGCGTCATTGACGTGACCACTTCGTTACGGGAAGCCCTTAGTGAGCGGGACACTCTGACGCCAAAACAGGCGAAGCCTGAACAGGACGCCGTTTCCGGCAGGGTGTTCGATTTTGAAAAAGAGCCGGACAAGCTGAATGAACTGGTCAGCGATGCCATGAAGGACATACAGGAAGAAATCGACCTTCAGTCCCTTGTGAACGATGCAATGGCAGAGTTTCAGGGCATACATCAGGAGATGGTCAGGCAGCAGGAACGTGCCGCACTCGCTGAAAAACAGCGCCAGCAGGAGAAAGAGCGGCAGCGTATTGCCGAACAGAAACAACAGAAACCAGACAAAGGCTGGTCATTCTCACGATAGACAGGATTTTACATGAGCGACGAAATTAAACAGATTGCTGCCCTTATCGGGCATCAGCAGGCACAGGAAAAACGGGTTGCCGCGCT
>NZ_JAZHOH010000006.1 GCF_040419245.1 Ewingella sp. CoE-038-23
CGACAGTATCCTCAATGTGCTGATCTGCTTCTTCAGCTGCATTCGGGTTCTGCTTGTAAAGCCATTCAAAGTATTCAGTACGATCATTAATAGCTTCTTCTTCCCAGATTAGAGTGCTCTCCATCATTCGCCTTCCTTCAGCTTAAATGTCATTTTATCCCCCATGTATACGATGCTTTCATCATTGCTATCTTTTCTTACAGGTAGTGATTCACGCTTATTAGTAAATTTCTTATGCCCTTCTTTTAGCGTGTAACGAATGAGTCCAGTTGGTGCGTCATCCTTTCCTGATATTTTATAACCGTCATCCTCTTTTTTGATCATCCATGTATCGCTTTCTGCATCATAAAGGATGTCAGCGTTATCACCGATCTTTAAGCTGATGTTCTTTAGGCACTCAATAGATACCCTTATGGATAACTCTTCTGCCGATGTTGACGGCTTGAATGACTGAGTTACGGTGATTTGACTTGCGGATCCTCTTCTTGAGGATATCTTTGTCTTGGATAGTTGGCTTATGAATCCCATGTTTTCATGTTCCTGTTTCGTGTTTTTTTTGTATTTTATCACGCAACCTACCGATCTGTGCCTATCTGTGTTGATGTTTTTCTAAATTATTTCAATTTTTTTATAAAGCAATGATATTAAATAATTTTATTAAAATAATATGTTTGTTGCTTGTGCGCACAGCTGTACTAACATTACGGGTGTCGGAGGGTACTATGGATACAAAATTTCATTTTAGACTTGATGAAAGCATCAAGATAAGAGCTCAAAAAGCTGCAGAAGCTCGCGGGAAAACTCTAAGCGAGGCTTGCAGAGACTTTGCTGAGCAGCTTGCAAGAGAAGTAGAGCCCCTTAGCCAGCACGAGAAATGGCTAAAGAAGCAGGTAGAAATGTCAGTAGCAAAAGTGAATGCCGGAGAGGCAAAATTTACTTCTAATGAGGAAGTGAAACGAGTTGTTGCCTCAAGAAAAGATGAGATAAGAGCAAAGTACAAGCGTTAGTCTGCATGTTGACGCTAATACTTAATATGCGTAATCTCTTGCGGTGAAAACGAAAAAACCACCTGGGGAGGTGGTTTTTCGAAGGTTCAGTAAGTTGGGGAACTTCTGAACCGTGGTAACAGGGTATACAAGACCGCTGCCACCTAATTCGTCCTTCCAGTTTAGCCGTAGTTGGGCTGATACTTCAAGAACTCTGCGTCAGTAATCTCTTGTACACCCTCTTACCAATGGCTACCGCCACTGGCGATTTTTCGTGTCTGTTCCGGGTTGGACTCAAGATGATAGTTACCGGAACAACGTGGTAGTCGGGCTGAACGGGGGGTTCTTGCATACAGCCCAGCTTGGAGCGAACTGTCTAAACGGAACGGGACGTGGTGATTTAGGTAAAGCTTCCACCACAACACGGATACCGCAGGACAGGAACAGGAGAGCGCAAGAGGGAGTCATCAGGGGGAAACGCCTGGTATCTTTATAGTCCTGTCGGGTTTCGCCACCACTGATTTGAGCGTCAGATTCTGTGATGCTTGTCAGGGGGGCGGAGCCTATGGAAAAACGCCCTGGCGGGGCGTGTCCTTCTCGTCCTTGTCCTGGCTTTTGGTTACGCTTACCGTCTACGTTATCTGTTACTTAGAATCCCACCGCTCGCCGCAGACTCATGACCGAACGTAGTGAGCGAATGAGCGAGGAAGCGGAATATCATCAGATCCTGCATTTGGTACTGCCACACGGAGGTTTTCGTGAACAAAGAACAAAAAACTGCGCTGAATATGGCCAAATTCATTCAGGGTCAGTCTCTGCTTTTGCTGGAGAAGCTCAATGCCCTGGATTTCGATACTGAGGCTGACCTTTGCGAGAAGCTCCATGAGGATACGGAACAGCTTTACCGTGTTTTGTCAGAACGACTGAAGGAATCAGAGGATGGCAACTAATGGCGAAAGTCTCTATCAGTGAAGCTGCGCGGCTTGTAAATGTCAGTCGCCCTACGCTTTACAAGATGCTTAACAATGGAACACTTACTTACACCTCGGTTGTAAAGCATGGAAAGCAAGTAAAAACCATTGATACGTCTGAGCTTATACGTGTTTTTGGTTCGCTTGGTGGTGTAAAGGACGATACACAAAACGCTGTAAGTGTTGACGGTCATGCTACAGCGATTAACAGTGATATTTTACAAGATTTACAGCATCAGATTGCGTTGTTAAAGACCGAAAATGACGGGCTTAAAGGGGCGGTGAATGCCAGGGATGAACATATCAGTTCACTTCGTCAGGCTATGTTGCTTCTGGAGCATAAACAGGAGCAGCCAGCACCGCTGATCTCTTCTCCGGCGCACTCCCCGTGGTGGAAGTTCTGGAAGTAGTTCTGTCAGTGCATAACCGCCCCGTAATACCACATCCCCAGGAATGCACCGCCCGTACTGACGCACAGCAGGATCAGTGCGGTGAGCAGTAGCGTCAGGAACCGGTCTTTCCATAAAGCATTCCCTGTACGGGCTGGAACGACCCATCCCCCTGTTAGGCGCATTTGCTTTTGAATTTGGGGTTCGGTTTTTGGGCACGGTCATCGGGCAGAGCTATCGGGCACAGGGTGCGCCCGATAGCTCTGCCCGATGATTTTATCGGTGAGTGGCCTCGGTGAACGTCCTCGGTGAATCGCATGCACCGAGGACGTTCACCGATGAACCGTCTTCAGGGCGTAGCTAAACCCCTTTAATTCTGGCGTTCCGATGGCTTGCTGAACGCCGCCATCTCTACGACACAGGATATTATTCCGCTGGACGCTGCATAACATCCTGAAGGGCGGCCACACCGTCTCGCTACGCGCGACCAACCCCCTTACAAGCCAATTTTTACCCCTGTTTTTTCCTGTGCGTTTCCCGCTCATAAAAAACCAGTGGAATTGTCTGTAACGAGGTTGGTCGCGCGTCGTCCTTGAGGACTAGCTTAACGGTGTGGCGGGCTTTGCCCCCAAATCCGAAGTCGCCATTGGGATGGCTTGCCTCAGTAGGCTGAGTCATTCGAATTCGGCCCCCCCGAAGGCATGATCCCCTGAACGGGTATCACAAAAAACAGGTCAGACCCGGTTTAACAGGAGGATGGCTCGCAGTGGCGAACCATCCCCCTTCGCCAAGGGTGGGGTCGTTACAGCCCGTAAAGGGTTCGCTTCGCCGCTACGCGCCCTTGACTGGCTTTCTCTCGATTCTAAAGCAGTTCTAAGCCCCCTTGATCTGGCGGTGGTGGCTTGCTTATACAAGACTTCGTGCGCTATGGGGCTTTTACGCGCGAATTTCCGCATCTGACTTAGGCAAACCCGGATAAATCCGCATTACGGTGTTTCTTTCACGCCAGTTCGGGCACCAGGCAGTGCCGTGCATAGTCATGCATACGGTTAAAACTTATCAGGGGCGTTTTGCGGCATTTCAGCCAGGGATAAGGCGGTCTTTTACGGCGAACGCGCCGGAACCGCACTGAGCGCGGTTTCCCGGTGCGTGCAATGGGACGTTATGGTAAATACAGTTAACTTAGCCTTTACCGTTATTGTGAGGATAAAAATGGTCTTACTAGTTTCATTAGTTGTGATGGCTGGGCTTTACTACCAGTTCTGGTATAAGCCACGCAGAACACCGATCATTCGTGTATGGGGGGTTACGCCGGATGGGCAACAGTTCCAGCTATTACTGACAGAAGACGGAGAGAAAGAGGCAGTTTTACTGACTGGGAGTAAATCTTTTTCAGCATTGCCAGATACGCAGAATTTCCATAGCGGGTGCTTTTATCTTTATCTCGAAGATGCACACCAAAATGAGCTTTTGATTGAGTTAAACGAAAGTGATTTACAACCTGGCGGGATAATCGAATTGCAATACAACGGCGGTCGGGCGATTAATTGCTCGATTCTAAAAGTCAGGGAGAACCGTTAACCCACGATAAGTTAAATTTATCGGCGCGAACGTGGCGTGCGGTCAACGGATGTTATGGTAAAGGTGCACATTTAAATTAACTTTGAGATGTTTCTAGACTGATGGAGGATACGTAGAACCCTTACTGTCCCAGTGCTTTCTTGGTAATAGACGTTTAATGACAACCCTCTGATTATAAGCACTCTAATCCCTCGCGTATATTCATCATCCCTTCCAAGAAAAGGATTATAAATTAGTAAGT
>NZ_JAZHOH010000007.1 GCF_040419245.1 Ewingella sp. CoE-038-23
CTGCAAGGCGGTTTTTTCGTTTTCAGAGCAAGAGATTACGCGCAGACCAAAACGATCTCAAGAAGATCATCTTATTAATCAGATAAAATATTTCTAGATTTCAGTGCAATTTATCTCTTCAAATGTAGCACCTGAAGTCAGCCCCATACGATATAAGTTGTTGACAGGATTAACCAAAAACTTGAGAACCTCACCAGAAGGACCAAAGAAGGTCATCTTTGTCGTTTCCCCATTCGTCTCTCCATTCTTATATTCGAATGATTTACCATCAAGAAAAGCTGCATTAGGTGAAAGCATTATCTTTAAATCTCGTCCTTCACACTGATAATGGAATTGTTGTGCAAATGAACTTGCAGAAAGAAGAAGCAGCGAACAAAAAAGTATCTTTTTCATATCAGTCCTTTAAATTTAAAAAATCACTCACCACTCATGCTATCAATAGATTTCTTAACCTCTCCAGCCCTCTCGACTAAAGCATGATTTCTCTTCAGCATAAATGTATAGCCGATCCGACTAATTGGATTCATTGCGTTGTATGTATATGCAACCTCAAATAAAGATACTCCTCGCTGATTTTGCTCAGATCCAATCCAAGCACCATAGCCAACCAACAGCAAAAAAACGACGATAACAGTAATGCAGATTTTTTTTATCATTCCCTATCCAGATAATATGAAGAAAACAGAATTGAACATAACATCCGTTGCCCGCACCACCTCAGGCGCCCTCAGGGCGTTTCTGAGGACTCCGGCCTGAAACATACACCTTTCTGTGCCCATATCGAGAAAAAACGCCCCTGATGATTTCTGCGTACCTGCATGGCTATGCACTCAAGTGAATGAAGTAAGATTTCAGTCTGCGATCACCATAAAACCGGGAAAAAGCCGTATGACAAAACAGGAATCAGCCGCACTGAACATGGCAAAATTTATCCGGGCGCAGTCGCTGCTGCTGCTCGAAAAACTCGACGTGCTCGATCTTGATGACGAGGCAGCCGACTGTGAGCGAATGCACGAACAGGCAGAAGCGCTTTATCAGAAGCTGAGCGCACGCTTCGGCATACAGGACGGCGAATAAAGAGACGAAAAGAACGCTCACTTAGACGAAAAGCGTATCCATGGCAACTATGTATATCCACCGTGTACATAGTCATGCCTGACGCTTTCGAGCAGGTCGAGCATGTAGGAACGACGAGCTTGATTGGTATCGGACACAATATGGCGATACGCCTCAAACATAACAGCACCCGCATCACCGCCCGAACGGCGAAGCATAGCGGAAATCATCCGCACAAAGAGCAGACGTTCATCGGGGCAAAGGTTCATAAGTTCTCCTGGTGAAAAACCAAACATGAAGCACCCATCTATTAACGTCAGCTGTGAACGCTTCATTAGAAGAAAATAGGTAAACCCGGGAAAAAGATCCAAACGTTAACATCACAGGTAAACAGAAACGTCGGGTCGATCGGGAAATTCTTTCCCGGACGGCGCGGGGTTGGGCAAGCCGCAGGCGCGTCAGTGCTTTTAGCGGGTGTCGGGGCGCAGCCCTGAACCAGTCACGTAGCGCTAGCGGAGTGTATACAGGCTAAACTTCAGAGATGCCAAGGAAGGGACAGGATATGTTTTGTAGCACCGCCACCACGGTGGCGATACTCCAAAACGCCTGGTCAGGGCACAGCCCCGACACCCCAGAGCCGACTGTAGGTCACTGGGCGAACGCGGCGGAATGATGTCGGATGACGTCATTTTGCGGCGTCTGCCCTATCCTGCATCGTATTAAAAAATGCAGCTATGGCGCGTACGGTGCCAAAGATAAGCCCGGAGATATTCCGCTTCCTCGCTCACTGACTCGCTCCGCTCGGTCGTTCGGCTGCGGCGAGCGGTACCGGCTTACTGGCGGGGCGGAAATTTCCTGGCATCTTCCAGGAAGAAGCTTAACAGGGAAGCAAGAAGGCCACGGCGAAGCCGTTTTTCCATAGGCTCCGCCCCCCTGACAAGCATCACGAAATCTGACGCTCAAATCAGTGGTGGCGAAACCCGACAGGACTATAAAGATACCAGGCGTTTCCCCCTGGTGGCTCCCTCGTGCGCTCTCCTGTTCCTGCCTTTCGGTTTACCGGTGTCATTCCGCTGTTATGGCCGCGTTTGTCTCATTCCACGCCTGACACTCAGTTCCGGGTAGGCAGTTCGCTCCAAGCTGGACTGTATGCACGAACCCCCCGTTCAGTCCGACCGCTGCGCCTTATCCGGTAACTATCGTCTTGAGTCCAACCCGGAAAGACATGCAAAAGCACCACTGGCAGCAGCCACTGGTAATTGATTTAGAGGAGTTAGTCTTGAAGTCATGCGCCGGTTAAGGCTAAACTGAAAGGACAAGTTTTGGTGACTGCGCTCCTCCAAGCCAGTTACCTCGGTTCAAAGAGTTGGTAGCTCAGAGAACCTTCGAAAAACCGCC
>NZ_JAZHOH010000009.1 GCF_040419245.1 Ewingella sp. CoE-038-23
CGAACCAATCTCGGAACTTCGCTGAAAATCTCGTCTCGTCTCTCAGACCAAAACACCTTCGGTGTTGTAAGGTTAAGCCTCTCGGGTCATTAGTACTGGTTAGCTCAATGCATCGCTGCACTTACACACCCAGCCTATCAACGTCTTAGTCTTAAACGTCCCTTCAGGTGGCTTAAAGCCACAGGGAAGACTCATCTCGAGGCAAGTTTCGCGCTTAGATGCTTTCAGCGCTTATCTTTTCCGCATTTAGCTACCGGGCAATGCCATTGGCATGACAACCCGAACACCAGTGATGCGTCCACTCCGGTCCTCTCGTACTAGGAGCAGCCCCTCTCAATCTTCCAACGCCCACGGCAGATAGGGACCGAACTGTCTCACGACGTTCTAAACCCAGCTCGCGTACCACTTTAAATGGCGAACAGCCATACCCTTGGGACCTACTTCAGCCCCAGGATGTGATGAGCCGACATCGAGGTGCCAAACACCGCCGTCGATATGAACTCTTGGGCGGTATCAGCCTGTTATCCCCGGAGTACCTTTTATCCGTTGAGCGATGGCCCTTCCATTCAGAACCACCGGATCACTATGACCTACTTTCGTACCTGCTCGAGCCGTCACTCTCGCAGTCAAGCTAGCTTATGCCATTGCACTAACCTCACGATGTCCGACCGTGATTAGCTAACCTTCGTGCTCCTCCGTTACTCTTTAGGAGGAGACCGCCCCAGTCAAACTACCCACCAGACACTGTCCTCACCCC
>NZ_JAZHOH010000011.1 GCF_040419245.1 Ewingella sp. CoE-038-23
AGCGTCGCTGCCGCAGCTTCGGTGCATGGTTTAGCCCCGTTACATCTTCCGCGCAGGCCGACTCGACCAGTGAGCTATTACGCTTTCTTTAAATGATGGCTGCTTCTAAGCCAACATCCTGGCTGTCTATGCCTTCCCACATCGTTTCCCACTTAACCATGACTTTGGGACCTTAGCTGGCGGTCTGGGTTGTTTCCCTCTTCACGACGGACGTTAGCACCCGCCGTGTGTCTCCCGTGATAACATTCTTCGGTATTCGTAGTTTGCATCGAGTTGGTAAGCCGGGATGGCCCCCTAGTCGAAACAGTGCTCTACCCCCGAAGATGAGTTCACGAGGCGCTACCTAAATAGCTTTCGGGGAGAACCAGCTATCTCCCGGTTTGATTGGCCTTTCACCCCCAGCCACAAGTCATCCGCTAATTTTTCAACATTAGTCGGTTCGGTCCTCCAGTTAGTGTTACCCAACCTTCAACCTGCCCATGGCTAGATCACCGGGTTTCGGGTCTATACCTTGCAACTTGACGCCCAGTTAAGACTCGGTTTCCCTACGGCTCCCCTATTCGGTTAACCTTGCTACAAAATATAAGTCGCTGACCCATTATACAAAAGGTACGCAGTCACC
>NZ_JAZHOH010000012.1 GCF_040419245.1 Ewingella sp. CoE-038-23
AGAAAGTAACGAGCAGAAATACCTTTATAGGCTTGTAGCTCAGGTGGTTAGAGCGCACCCCTGATAAGGGTGAGGTCGGTGGTTCAAGTCCACTCAGGCCTACCAAATTCTTCCTCATACCGCGTTGTCGCCACGAACTCGTTTGCGTAAGCAAACTTCGCATGGCTCCGCCTTGTCTGAGAAAGAATTAACTCTTTTACGAGTGGTAAATCAAAGGTATCTGTAAGTGACTGTATGGGGCTATAGCTCAGCTGGGAGAGCGCCTGCCTTGCACGCAGGAGGTCAGCGGTTCGATCCCGCTTAGCTCCACCATATCCATACAGCCTTTAAATAATACTTCAGAGTATATTGGAAACAGTATGCTGCGAAGTATTTTGCTCTTTAACAATCTGGAACAAGCTGAAAATTGAAACGACACAGCTGAAACTTATCTCTCCGTAGATGTACTGAGG
>NZ_JAZHOH010000013.1 GCF_040419245.1 Ewingella sp. CoE-038-23
AAGTGCATTTTTGTGTACGGGACTATCACCCTATACTGTGCGACCTTCCAGACGCTTCCACTAATGCACAAACTGATTCAGGTTCTGGGCTCTTCCCCGTTCGCTCGCCGCTACTGGGGGAATCTCGGTTGATTTCTTTTCCTCGGGGTACTTAGATGTTTCAGTTCCCCCGGTTCGCCTTGCATGGCTATGTATTCACCATGCAATAGTGTGACGTATCACACTGGGTTTCCCCATTCGGGTATCGTCGGGTATAACGGTTCATATCACCTTACCGACGCTTTTCGCAGATTAGCACGCCCTTCATCGCCTCTGACTGCCTAGGCATCCACCGTGTACGCTTAGTCGCTTAACCTCACAACCCGAAGGTGTTTCAC
>NZ_JAZHOH010000014.1 GCF_040419245.1 Ewingella sp. CoE-038-23
ATCAGACAATCTGTGTGGACACTGCACAATGCGTATCTTTAGGTAAGGAGGTGATCCAACCGCAGGTTCCCCTACGGTTACCTTGTTACGACTTCACCCCAGTCATGAATCACAAAGTGGTAAGCGCCCTCCCGAAGGTTAAGCTACCTACTTCTTTTGCAACCCACTCCCATGGTGTGACGGGCGGTGTGTACAAGGCCCGGGAACGTATTCACCGTAGCATTCTGATCTACGATTACTAGCGATTCCGACTTCATGGAGTCGAGTTGCAGACTCCAATCCGGACTACGACATACTTTATGAGGTCCGCTTGCTCTCGCGAGTT
>NZ_JAZHOH010000015.1 GCF_040419245.1 Ewingella sp. CoE-038-23
ACCAAATGAATTACTGCTTGGTCACTCTTTAAGACTTGATATTTTTTGCCACCGAGGTGGCTGATATCGTCTTGTGAGTGCCCACACAGATTGTCTGATAAATTGTTAAAGAGCGTTGGTTACCGGAAAACTCTCGGTAACGCGGGAGGCAGATAATACGCTTTCCCGCTGAAGAGTCAAGAGATTATTCATTCGAATCGTCTTCTTTATCTTCCTCACCGAGCGACTTCTCAGTCGTTGTTCCCGGTCAGTGGAGGCGCATTATAGGGAGTTCTCAGAAGGCCGCAACCCCTAATTTCAAAT
>NZ_JAZHOH010000016.1 GCF_040419245.1 Ewingella sp. CoE-038-23
GAAGGTGGCCTGTGAGGGCTGCTGGAGGTATCAGAAGTGCGAATGCTGACATAAGTAACGATAATGCGGGTGAAAAACCCGCACGCCGGAAGACCAAGGGTTCCTGTCCAACGTTAATCGGGGCAGGGTGAGTCGACCCCTAAGGCGAGGCTGAAAAGCGTAGTCGATGGGAAACAGGTTAATATTCCTGTACTTGGTGTTACTGCGAAGGGGGGACGGAGAAGGCTAGGCTGGCCGGGCGACGGTTGTCCCGGTTCAAGCGTGTAGGGG